>JBFHXN010000162.1:0-6052 GCA_041598955.1 Desulfuromonadales bacterium
CCTGAAAGGGCTGCTTGCCGACCGGGAGCGCTGCCGGGGAACCATCGAGCAGAGCCTCGCCATGGTCACGGCCCTCGCCCCGGTCATCGGCTACGACCGGGCGGCGAAGCTCGCCAAGACGGCCTACGAATCGGGGCGCACGGTGCGGGAGGTGGCGAAGGAGGAAAAGGTCCTGCCGGAGGATGAGCTGGAGAAACTCCTCGACCCCCGTCCCATGACGGAGCCGGGGGTGCCGGGGAAGACACGCTGATACAGCCGGCGGGGTAGCGACCGGGGATCTCACCCTCTCCCAGGACGGGAGAGGGTCGGGGTGAGGGTGATAGATCTTTTAAAGGATCGGCATCGGCAATTTGCCCCAGGCATGCTCCCCCGAAACGGGAAAAACCGCCAGCACCTCGCGGGTTTCGAAATCGAGGTCGACCACCAGCACCGGGATGCGCTGCACGCCGATATCGAAGGCGTCCTCAGGCGGCACCGGTCTCCCCTCCAGGTCGCGGGCCTCGGCGAACACCAGCCGCTCCACATCGTAGACCCGCCGGGTGGTGCCGATGGTCTGGAAGAACTTGTACCCCAGCCGGAAAAACTTCACCAGCCCTCCCCGGTGACCCTTCTCCTGCGTCTCCCTCAGGTGCGGATAGCGCTTCATCTGCGCCTCGGAGAAACGTGGTCCCTCCGCCAGCAGCAATCCCGTCAGGAAAAAATCCCCCGGCATCAGGTAGACCACCTGGGCAGGCCGCTCCGCGAGCCCGGCGCTCACCTCCGGCGCCTGCAGCGTTGCGGCATAGAGGGTTTGCAGATCCTCGGCCGGCCTCGGGTAGACCGACACCAGGCCCACCTCCGGAAGATTCACCCCCGGCAGCCGCTCGAGGGCGTAGGCCCGCAGGCCGAACCCCGCCAGGGTCGACAGGCCCAGAGCGAGACAGTAGGCGAAAAGAAGCCCCAGCCATTTCGGCCCGATCCATCCGCAGAGGCCCCGGTAGAGCCGTCCCCCGGGCTCGCCGGGAAGGAACATCCAGGTCCGTCCCATGTAGGCCTCGTAACTGCCCGGCTGCTCCTTCTGCATCCGCCACTCCTCGTTGCGGGCGAGCAGGTAGTAGACGAAGAGCATGGTGATGAAGAGGAGAAGGACGATGAACCGCGGCCAGTAAAGCAGCAGCCCCAGGCCCGAGATGGCCAGAAAGAGATACTGGGGATGGCGGATGCGGGCGTAGAGACCGGCCGTCACTACCCCCTTGCCCGTGAGACGCCCCCAGTAGAGGGGGATGGCGTTGGCGAAAAAAAGGACCAGCCCGATGACGAAGAGAACCTGCAGATAGGAGAGGCCGACAAGCAGGGGGTCGTCGACGAAAATCATGTGGGGGAGGAAGAACTCGACGGTCCAGGCGGTGGCCGGCGAGGCGGAGAGCCACTCGAGGATCGGCCCGTAGACCCCGTAGAAGAAAAGGGCGAAGGGGGTGATCATGAAGAGCACCTCCAGGCCGATAAGCAGGTAAGCCGCCGTGGTTCCCAGGATGAGCAACCGCTCCCGGATCTTCTGAGCCATGGTTTTCTCCCTTCCACTTTGGACTCACGATCGGACGGGCCATCCCGCCCTGTGCCCGCATACTCTTCTATTCTAGCGCCTCCTTCCGGCATTGTCCCACTTCGAAGGGGAGGAAGACCCCATGCCTTCCTTGCCAAAACCGACGACCCTGCTATTCATGGTTGCAGAAGGCATACTCTGCTCAGGGAAAGGAGGTTCGAGAATGGCGCCCATACCGCGTACCCCCCCGGAGGAAACCAGGACCAGGGTCCAGAGCGGCAAGGCCCTCCTCGTCTGCGGCTACGACAGCGACGAGAAGTTCCGGGCCATGCATCTCGAGGGAGGGATCTCCCTCGCCGAGTTCCGTACCCGGGCCGCGAAACTGCCCAAGGACCAGGAGATCATCTTCTACTGTGCCTGACCGGAGGAAGCCACTGCCGCCGGTCGGGCGGAGGAATACCGCAAGCAGGGGTTCACCCGGACCGCCGCCCTGGGAGGGGGAGTGGAGGGATGGAAGAAGACGGGGTTGAGGCTGGTCTAGGCAAAACCAGCCCCCCCACCGAGTCGAATGGACACGGCAGATCGGCTGGGAATTGATTCAGTTCACCGGATACGCAACGGGCGGCCCCTATAGGGTCGCCCGTTGCGGTTGGCAGCGCGGAGCCATCGGTTTCATTCAGCTCCCCTCCCCCCGTTCACTCCCTTCCCCTGGGGCCCTCGCCGGGAGCATCCGGTCGCCGTACTGGAAGAGGAGCAGCCCCGCGAGGATCGCCGCGGTGCCGGCCAGCACTTGCCCCGAGAGGGGCTCGGCGTTGAGAAATCGCCCGAGGAGCAGGGCGGTCACAGGGGTGACCAGGGTGATCAGCGCCACCTTCATCGCCTCCAGATGCTTGAGCACGTGGTAGTACAGCAAAAAGCCGAGGACCGATCCGCCGACTCCGAGGTAGAGGATGGAGAGGGCCGCCCGGTTCGTCACCTGCGCCGGCCAGCCCAGGCCCGAAAGGGCCCAGGTCCCTCCGTCGAGAAGGGCGGCAATCGCCACCCCGGCTGCCGTCAGGGCCAGGGTCGGCACCGCCGCCCCGAGCCTTTTCACCCAGACGGCGCTCGCCGAATGGACGGTCGCCGCAGCCACAACCAGGAGGAGCCCCCGGAAGGCTTCCGGGCCCAGGGCCGCTCCCCTCAGGAAGATCACCGCCAGCCCGGCCATCCCCAGAGCCATGCCGAGAAGCCTGGCTCCCGTGAGGGCCTCACCGAGCCAGAGGCGCGCCATCACCCCCGTCAGAAGGGGAGTGAGGCCGAAGACCACGGAGAGCCACCCCGAGGGGATGTGAACCGCCCCCCAGTATGAAAGGGTCATCCCGCCGTAAATCCCCAGGCCGCAGGCGAGGTATGTCAGCCGGGCGGCGCGATCGAAGGGAAAAGGGGTTCGACGCCAGCGGGCCAGGGCGAGGCAGAGGAGCGCACCGATCACCATGCGTGCGGTGACCCCGAAGAGAAAATGGCTCCCCTCCCCGCTCCACTTGATGGCCAGGGGAGTTGTGGTCCAGATCAGGATGACGCCGATGAAGGAGGAGGTCAGCCCCAGATCCCTTTTTTCTTCTGCCATGAGGTCTTGTTCCATGCCATGCGGTGGGGTTGGGGGAAAAGGCGTCAACGTCAGATCGGGACCCGGGAAATCGGGAGCGGGGATGAGCAGGCCGTGGTGGAAGTCTCACGAAACACCGGGGCGGTGTCAATGGGAATTCAGCAGGGGAGAGCGTCCCTCCGGATTCGATGGTTTTCCTCCGGGCGCCATGATAATATCGGCGCCGGCAGCGTCCGGCCTTCGGGCGCAGGCCATTACCCTTTTCGACCTCAGAGAGGAGAACGGCACGTCATGGTAAAGAGAGCGTTCATCATGGTTCTGTTGCTGGGAGCCACCACGGCCCTGGCCAACGATCTCACCGGCCTCAAGGGTGTGGCCGTCGGAACCGGGAAGCAGATGGGCCAGGCCACGGCGGATGTGGCCCTCAACACCCTCACCCAGAAACTCAAGAAGGTGCAGAACGAGCACGGCCCCATCAAGTTCAAAACCGGCAAGGCCGAGATCGATCCGATCTGCGATCCGACCATGCAGCAGGTCGCAAAAATCATCGCCGATTTTCCCGGTTTTCTGGTGCAGGTCGACGGCCATACCGACAACGTCGGCAAGTCCGAGGCCAACCAGAAGCTCTCCCAGGATCGCGCGGCCGCTGTCGTGAGCTACCTGGTGCAGAAAAAAGGGGTCGCACCCAAACGTTTGACCGCAAAGGGATGGGGGGATTCCCAGCCCATCGGGGACAACAAATCCGAAGAAGGTCGGGCCAAAAACCGCCGGGTCGACTTCACCGTCAACCGCCTCTGATATCTAGAATCATTCTTCGACGCCTGACACAGAAAGGGGCAGGTCCCGGTAAGGGATCTGCCCCTTTTTCTTTCCGCCCTATATCCCAAAAGAAGATAGAGCCCTAAAAAACCACAAAACACGGAGGCACAGAGAAGGGCACCGATGATTCTGGTGATTTCTCCGAGACCTCAGTGCCTCCGTGGTGATGCCCTATGTTTTGTCGATAGGTCCGTTTTCTTTGCAGAGCAATTATCTCCCCCCGATTCAGGAAAGGGAGCGAGACTCCGTTACTCGATTTTGTCCACCCGCAGCGCGAAGGTCAGGTCCTGCCCCGCCAGGGCGTGGTTGCCGTCGAGGGTCACCTCCCCCTCGGCCACCCCGACCACCAGCATCAGCCGCTCGCTGCCGTCGGAGAAGCGCAGACTGAGCTTTTGCCCCGGGGAGATGTCCCTGCCGGGAGGGAAGATCTCACGCTTGAGGGTGAGGACGTTCTCCTTCCTGCGGGGGCCGTAGGCGGCGGCAGCGGGGATGAAAACGTTCTTCGCCTCCCCCGGGGCCATCCTCGTCACCGCCTCCTCGAGGGCCTGAAAGACCTCCCCGGCGCCGAGGGTAAAGACCAGAGGCGCCTCGTCGGTGGTACGGTCGAAGATGCGGCCGTCGTCGAGGGTTCCGATGTACTGCAGGGAGACCGTATCCCCCTCTGCAGCTCTTCGCCTGAACGTCTCAGCGGCATTCATGAAGGATCTCCCGCAGGGTGCCGAGGAGAAAGTCGAAAACCTCCTCCCGGCTGCGCACAAAGCCGGGGAGGGTCGTGTTGAGAACCACCTCCAGCTGGTGGACCACCCGGCCGTCATTGGTGTCGAGAGCGTCCATCACCGCCTCGAACATGGGGAGGATCTCCCAGAGATCGTTGCGGTCGAAGGGGGCCGGGTCGGGCTTCCCCTGGAATTTCGGCAGCCCCTTGTCGGCACTGTTGCGGGGATATTTGTACTGCAGGTCGGAAGGCTTGATGGTCACGCCCATGGTTTGCTCCTTTCTCCCGGTGTTGCCTATATTTTAAGCAGAATCAGGCGCAGCCGCCGCACTTGGAAGCGGAAGCGCAGGCACTCCGGCAGAGCCCCTTCTCGGCCCCTCCGGCGCGGGCCAGCAGACGATCGAGGCTCTCCCGGGTCACGAGCCACTCCCCCTCCTTTTCCACCCCATCGAGCAGCCTGCGTTTGAGGTGCATCAGCACGCCAAGGGGGGTGGTCCCCATTTCCTCGGCGGCCTGGGCCGCCGGCAGAAGGTTTTCGACTTTCCCGTGGCTGGTCATCGCTTTCATCTCCTTTTCTTTGCTGATAAAAAAAGCCCGCGGGAGGAGTTCTCCCGGCGGGCTTCGTCGCGTCTTCGGAGCTCGGCGTTGAGCTCATTGCAAACCGTCTGACTTTATCTGTTTGCAGGGAACGGGCCAAACTGTTCCGGACAACCGATGGCCGCCTTGCACCCTTCGGCGGGGAGGCTAGAATTTACCCCTGAACTCACGATCACCCGAACCGAGGAGGATGCGACATGCCGATCACCCTGCCGACCCTTCCCTATCCCAGGGAAGCCCTGGAGCCCCACATCAGCGCCCGGACCCTGGAGTTTCATCACGGCAAGCACCACGCAGCCTACGTGGAAAAAGCCAATGGGATGGTCGCCGGCACCGACCTGGCCGGAAAGGGTCTGGAGGAGATCATCCGGGCCGCCGCCAAGGACCCCGCCAGGAAGGGACTCTTCAACAACGCCGCCCAGGCCTGGAACCACGCCTTCTTCTGGCAGTGCATGAAGCCCGGCGGCGGCAGGGCCCCCACCGGCAAGATCGCCGAGCGGATCAAGGCCGACTTCGGTGGCTACGACGCCTTCGCCAAGAACTTCAAGGAGGCGGGAGGGGGGCTCTTCGGCAGCGGCTGGGTCTGGCTCCAGGAGAACGGCGGCAAGCTCGAGATCTGGCAGGGGGCCAACGCCGACACCCCCCTGGCCCACGGGCGAAAGGCCCTGCTGGTGGCCGACGTCTGGGAGCACGCCTACTACCTCGACTACCAGAACCGCCGCCCCGACTTTCTTCAGGCCTTTCTCGACCACCTGGTCAACTGGGACTTCGTCAACAGAAACCTCGGCTGAGAAGGCTCCTTTTCTTTCACGAC
>JBFHXN010000163.1:0-6013 GCA_041598955.1 Desulfuromonadales bacterium
AAGGTCGTGGAGGCCATCCAGACCGCAGCCAAAAACGGGGCCTCCTACGGAGCCCCCACCCGCCTCGAGATCGAGCTGGCCGAAATGGTCTGCGAAGCCTATCCCAACATCGAGATGGTCCGGATGGTCTCCTCCGGTACTGAGGCCACCATGAGCGCCATCCGTCTCGCCCGAGGCTACACGGGGCGCGACAAGATCCTCAAGTTCGACGGCTGCTACCACGGCCACGCCGACTCCCTGCTGGTCAAGGCCGGCTCCGGCGCCGCGACCTTCGGGGTGCCGACCTCCCCCGGAGTGCCGGCCGACTTCGCCAAACATACCCTGACCGCCACCTACAACGACCTCGAGGAGGTCAAGACCCTGGTCGCGGCCAACAAGGGAGAGCTGGCCTGCATCATCCTCGAGCCCATCGCAGGCAATATGGGATGCGTCGCCCCCCGCCCCGGCTTCCTGGAGGGGCTGCGGCAGCTCTGCACCCGGGAAGGCATCCTGCTCATCGTCGACGAGGTCATGACCGGCTTCCGCGTCTCCTACGGCGGTGCCCAGGAGCGCTTCAAGGTCCAGGGCGACCTGGTCTGCCTCGGAAAGATCATCGGCGGCGGCCTTCCCGTGGGCGCCTTCGGAGGAAAAAGGGAGATCATGAGCAAACTCTCCCCGGAAGGTGGGGTCTACCAGGCCGGCACCCTTTCGGGCAACCCCCTCGCCATGAGCGCCGGCATCGCGACCCTGAAGCTGCTCAAGGAAAAGGGTTTCTACGAGCAGATCGAGCAGAAGAGCGCCTACCTCGAGAAAGGGCTCCTCGAAGCGGCCAAGGAGGCCCCCCTCCAGACCTGCTGGCAGCGGGTCGGCGGCATGTTCTGCACCTACTTCACCGGGGGACCCGTTTATTCCTTCGCCGACGCCGCCAAGAGCGACACGGCACTGTTCGGGAAGTTCTTCCGCGCCATGCTCGAGGAGGGGATCAACCTCGCCCCGAGCCAGTTCGAGGCGGGATTCATGAGCGCCGCTCACAGCCAGGAGGACCTCGACCGGACCATCGATGCGGCCCGGCGCTCCTTCAAGTCGCTGTAAGGGTCTTCCCGCACCAATCCGCCCCAAGAGCCCGGCCTCCCTTCAAGGGGCCGGGCTTTTTTTCTAAATTCGGGCCAGCCCCGGCCGGAAACTCCCGCCGAATTCCAAGGTTTCGGATTTGCCCGCGCTCCGGCAACACCTATACTGAAGTAGCGTCCCTTCCCTTCTCCACCCCGGCAGGCCATGGACAACGAATTTCTCTATTTTCTCTGCATCGGCTTTCTGGCCCAGCTGGTCGACGGCGCCCTCGGCATGGCCTACGGGGTGACCTCCACCACCTTCCTGCTCAGCCTTGGGATTCCTCCTGCGGCGGCAAGCGCCAGCGTCCACGCGGCCGAAGTATTCACCACGGGCACCTCCGGCCTCTCCCATCTCTATTTCCGCAACGTCGATACCAAAGTCCTGAAAAAGCTCCTTCTTCCCGGAGTGGCCGGGGCCGTGCTCGGTGCCCTCTTTCTCACCCTCCTGCCCCTGCGGCCCATCCGCCTGCTGGTCGCGCTCTACCTGGCCCTGATGGGAGGGCTGATCCTGACTCGGGCTCTTCGGCCCAGGCCCCCTTCCGACACGCCCCCCACCCGGCTCGGCGGCCTCGGCTTTGCCGGCGGGTTCCTCGATGCCATGGGGGGAGGGGGATGGGGCCCCATCGTCACCTCCACCCTCGTGGCCCGGGGGGGAACCCCGCGGTTCGTCGTCGGCTCGGTCAACCTGGCCGAATTTTTCGTCGCCCTGGCGGCCTCCGTCACTTTTTTTCTCACCATCGGCTTCTCCCACGGCACCATCATTCTCGGCCTGGTGGTCGGTGGGGCCCTGGCCGCCCCCCTGGCCGCCGTCATCTGCCGGAAGATCCCGACCCGCGCCTTTATGGTCCTGATCGGGCTGCTGATCATCGTCCTTGCCCTGCGGGCCGCCGTCCATGTCCTGCTCCTTCTGGAGTGAATCGGGCGGATATCCTTTCCCAAAAACCGAAAAAGCCCTATAGTGATCCGCTCATTCAACCCTTAACCCTCTCTCGAGGTCCCCATGGCAGACGAAGAATTCGACAAGGAAGAAACCGCCGAGGAGGAGAGTTTCGCCGACCTCCTTGAGCAGAGCCTTGGCCGCCCCTCCGAGCTCAAGCCCGGACAGAAGATCGAGGCCACCATCCTGCAGATCGGTTCCGAATCGATTTTTATCGATGTCGGCCAGAAGGGGGAAGGAATCCTCGACCGCAAGGAGTTCCTCGATGCCGAGGGAAACCTGACCGTCGCCGTGGGAGACGTGGTGAGCGCCCACTTTCTCTCCCGCGCAGGGGGTGAGCTGCGCTTCACCACCCGCATCGGCGGCGGAGCCGCGGGCACGGCCCAGCTCGAGGAAGCCTGGCGGGGAGGGATTCCCGTCGAAGGGCGGATCGAGAAGGAGGTCAAGGGAGGGTACGAGGTGAAGCTCCCCGGAGGGGTTCGCTCCTTCTGTCCCTTCTCCCAGCTCGGCCTGCGCAGGCAGGACCCCCAGGAACAGGTGCTCGGACAGACCCGTTCCTTCAAAATCACCCAGTTCGACGAGCGGGGGCGCAACATCGTCGTCTCCCACAGGGAGATCCTCGAGGAGGAGCGCCGCCAGCTGCGCGCGAGCCTGCGCGAGAGCCTCAAGGAGGGGGACGTCGTCCAGGGGACGGTGACTTCCCTGCGGGATTTCGGGGCCTTCGTCGACATCGGGGGGCTGGAGGGGCTGCTCCCCATCTCCGAGATCGCCTGGGGCCGGGTGGAGGATATCCAGGAGGCGCTGCAGGTGGGACAGGTGCTCGAACTCAAGGTCATGAGCTGCGACTGGGAGAAGGAGCGCTTCTCCTTCAGCCTCCGGGCCACCCTGGCCGATCCCTGGAGCAAGGTCGGCTCCATCTACCGCGAAGGAGCGACCCTGACCGGCACCGTCTCACGACTCGCCCCCTTCGGGGCCTTCGTCACCCTCGAGGAGGGAATCGACGGCCTGGCCCACATCTCCCGCCTCGGTGCCGGAAGGCACCTCAAGCACCCGCAGGAGGTCCTCAAGGTCGGCCAGAAACTCTCCGTGACCATCGAGAAGATCGACCTCGACCAGCGGCGGATCTCCCTGATCCCCGCCGCAGAGGGGGGAGATGCCTCGGCCGAGACCAGCTACGTCGACCGCGCCCCCTCGGGGATGGGGACCCTCGGAGACCTGCTCAAGGCCGGCCTCGACAAGAAGAAAAAGCGCTGATCGATGGCCCTCCCCGCGACCATTTACCGCGCCTCCGTTCAACTGGCCGACGTCGACGGCAACCGCTACGAGCAGCTCCAGGCAACCCTGGCCCGCCATCCCTCGGAAACCCCGGAACGGCTCGTGTCGCGGCTTCTCGCCTACGCCCTCTTTTACGAGGAGGGGCTCGCCTTCACCCGGGGAGTCTCGGCGGGGGACGAACCCGACCTCTGGCTCAAGGAGCCCGATGGACGGGTCGCGCTCTGGATCGAGGTCGGCCTCCCCGAGGCCGAGCGCCTCGTGAGGGCGAGCCGCCATGCCGGTCGGGTGATCCTCCTGGCCTTCGGCAACGGCCGAAGGCGCTGGGAGGAGGCCCACCTCCCCCGGCTGGCGCAGGCCTCCAACCTTATGGTCTGCGGGCTCGAGCAGAGCTTTCTCCAAAAGACGGTCGCGGGGCTGGAGCGGAGCATCGACTGGTCCCTCACGGTCAGCGGAGGGATGCTCTACCTGGAGACCGGCGGTTCCACGGTGGAGGGAGCCCTTGAGATCCTGAAGGAGGGGAGCCGCAAGTGACCGATCTTCGCCGCTGCCCCTGGGTCGATCTGTCCAAACCCGACTACGTGGCCTATCACGACACCGAGTGGGGGGTGGGGGTCCACGACGACCAGCGCCTCTTTGAATTTCTCCTTTTGGAATCGGCCCAGGCCGGCCTCTCCTGGTACACCGTGCTGCGCAAGCGGGAGAACTACCGGAAGGCCTTCGACGGCTTCGATCCCCGGCGGGTGGCCCGTTACGACGAGGCCAGGGTCGCAGCCCTCCTCTCAGATCCCGGGCTCATCCGCAACCGCGCCAAGATGGAAGCCGCGGTCAACAATGCCCGCCGGTTCCTGCAAGTCCAGGAAGAGTTCGGCAGTTTTGACCGATACCTCTGGCGGTTCGTCGATGGCCGCCCCCTTGAAAACCAGCGGCACACCCTAGCCGACTATCCCGCCACCACGCCCGAATCGGACGCCCTCAGCCGTGATCTGCGCAACCGCGGCTTCAGGTTTTTCGGATCGACCACCTGCTACGCTTTCATGCAGGCCGTCGGCATGGTCAACGACCATACCCTCGACTGCTTCCGCCGCCCCCTCATCCTCGCCTCCGGCGGAAGCCCTCAGGGCCAACCTTCCTAATGCATATGCACAAAGAGATTTTCTGGCCTTCATGAAACCCCTCGATCAACTCTCCGTCATCCTGGTCGAACCCCAGTCCCCCGGCAACATCGGCATGGTCTGCCGGGCCATGGCCAACTTCGGGGCCCGGGACCTGCGCCTGATCAACCCCTGCCAGCACCTCCACCCCGAGGCCCGCAAGTTTGCCGTGGGGGCGAGCCCCCTGCTCGGCGAAGCCCGGATCTTCCCCGACCTCCCCTCCGCTCTCGCCGACCTTCACCTCACCGTGGCCACCACGAGGCGCAGCGGTCGACTGCGGGGAGAGCTTCTCGACATCGGCGCCCTTCCTGCCCTGAGGGCCTCCCTGCCCCCCCAGGGGAGAATGGGTCTCGTATTCGGCCGCGAAGACGCCGGGCTGACCAGCGAGGAGGTCGCTCTCTGCTCCCATGCGGCGACCGTGGCCACCTGCGCCGAAGTCGGATCCCTCAACCTGGCGCAGGCGGTCCTCCTGTTTCTTTTTGAACTCGCCCGGGGGGGGCAGGGGAGCTCCGACGAGCCTCAACCGCCGAGCCAGGAGGAGATGGAGGGGCTCTTCGGCCAGATGGAGGAGGTTCTCAGCCGGGTGGCCTTTCTCAATCCCAGCCGACCGGAGGCGGTCATGAACCGCCTTCGGCAGATCGTCCACCGCGCCCGACCCGACCGGGAGGAGTTGTCCCTGCTGAGGGGGATCTGGAGCCAGCTCGGATGGAGCGTCAACGACTGGCGGGGACGCAAGCGCGGGGGCGGAAGCGGGCCAAAAACCGGTTGACTTCCCCCGGGGGGCTGTGTTAAGAAATGCGGGCTGTTTGGCCCTGCTTGTATGCTGTATACAAATGAAAGTCCATGAGCGAAGACAGGCGCCAGCTCTTTAAGACCCTGGGATTTCTCTCCAGCGTCGGAATCTCGATGGTCGCGGCCACGTTCATCGGCCTTGCCATGGGGTACTATCTCGACCGCTGGCTGGGAACCTCCCCCTGGTTGACACTGGTTTTTCTCCTTCTCGGTATCGTTTCCGGCTTCCGAAACATCTTCATTCTCACCCGCCGGGAACTCAAGCGCCAGGAGAAGGGAACCGATGACCCAGGAGAGGGATGACCGACTGCTGGGCCAGCTTGCCCTGCGCAACTGGATCGCCCTCGGTGTTCTGACGGCCCTGAGCCTCTTCTGGTGGTCCGCTCCCATCACCCAGGGGGTCCTTGCCGGAGGCCTGGTCGCCATCCTCAACTACCGCTGGCTGGAGCGCTCGTTGACCCGGGTGCTCGGTCAACCGGGACCCGGGGCCGCCCGGGGGTTCCAAATCGGCTATTTCATCCGCCTCGGTTCCGTGGCGCTTGTGCTCTTCGCCCTCATCTATTGGGCCAAGGTTCAGCCCGTTGCCCTCGCGGTGGGACTTTCGGTGGTGGTTCTCAACATTCTCTGGACCACGCTCACCCGCATCATCTGAACGAGGAGTCTTCAACCATGACGCACCCTTTTCTCTTCCTGCAGTGGATCGCAGAAAAACTCCACCTGCCGGAGATGTTCCACATGCACGGCGCCGAGGAACTGAACCACGTCAC
>JBFHXN010000164.1:0-6005 GCA_041598955.1 Desulfuromonadales bacterium
ACGGGTCATCCGGCGGGGTGGGCCAGCAGTTCCTTCTTCCAGGTCTCCACCTTGGCGCGGTAGGCCTCGGCCAGGGTTTGCGCCTGACCGCTCTCCGGTGCCTCGGCGACGATATGGACCACGGGGCGATGCTGGTCGGGCAGGACGAGCACCCACCCCTCTTCGAGTTCGACCTTCACCCCGTCGATGAAGGAGGCCTCCTTGTCGACGGAGTCCTCGCTGATGCGGCGCATGATCCCCCCCTTGAGCTCCCAGGAGCAGGGGACCAGAAGGTGGCGGTAGCCCCTGCGGGGGATGGAGCGGCGCAGGGCGCTCAGGCTCAGTTTGGAGGCGGCCATCAGCTCGAGCACCTTGGCCGTCGTAAAGAGGGCGTCGAAGTTGGCCTGAAAACCGGGGAAGGCGAAGCGCCCGTCGAGGGTTCCGGCCAGGCGCGTCTGCTTCTCCTGCGCCGCGGCGAGCAGGGAGCGGCTGTCGCTCTTGGTGCGCTGCACGGTGAGGCCGGCCTCCCGGGCCATCTTCTCGATGGTCAGGGGGGCGGGGACGGTCACCGCGATCGATCCTTCCCCGGGAACGTGGCAGCAGAGGGCGGCCAGGGTGTCGAGGGCTTCGAGGTCGGAGAGGATCTCCCCCTCGTCGGTCACCAGGACGATCCGTTCCCCGGAGGGGCCGAGCCAGAAACCGGCGTCGGCGCCCAGGGTGACCACGATGCGGGAGAGCTGTTCGAGGCTGCGGCGGGCCATCTCGGGGGTCGTGCCGGTCTTGCGCTCGTCGACATGGGAGTTGAGCTCGATCACCTCGCAGCCGAGCTGGTTGAGCAGGGCGGGGAGCAGATCGCCGGCCGGCGAGTGGTTGAGGTCGATGGCCACCTTGGGATGGCGCCCTTTCAGCAGGGGCTGGTCGATGGCCCGCAGGAATCCCTCCCGGTAGAAGTCGTAGATCCGGGGGATTTCCTCGATCCCCCCGGGCTCGCTGTAGTGGACCCGGCGGAAATTCTCCTTGAAAAAGAGCCTCTCGATCCCCTTGACCATGGCGGTGGAGGCCTCGAGCCCCTCGCCGTCGAGGAAGAGGATCTCCGTGGTGGCCGGATCGTGGGGGGACTGGCGGAAGTGGATCCCCCCCACCTCGCCGAAGGAGGAGAGCTTGTAGCGCAGCACCGGCAGGGGGACCATCTTGCAGTCATGGACGTTGACCCCCGCCGAGAGCAGGCCGCCGACGAAGGCCCGCTTGAGCATGCGGGAGGAGCGGAAGGCGTCGCGGCCGGCGAGGATGAAGGAATCCTTGGGGAGGGTGGAGCCGAAGGCGGCGCCGAGCTTGGCGGTGAACTCGGGGGTGAGCTCCACGTTGGTGAGGCCCGAGACCACCGAGCCCTCGAAGAGGCTGCGACGCCACTTCTCCCCCCAGATGAGGTTGGAGGTGACGATGGAGCCGGCCTCGATCTCCTTGCGGGGCCAGACCAGGACCCCCTCCCGGATGAAGGCCTCGTCCCCGATGCTGGTGTCGTCGGCGATCACCGCTCCGGGCTCGATCGTCACCCCCTGGCCGACCCTGACGTTGTGGCAGAGAACGGCGCCCTGCACCCGGCATCCCTTCTTGAGGTAGACGTTGTCCCAGAGGATGGCGTTCTCCAGCTCCACTCCCTCCTCGAGGACGCAGTTGCGCCCCACCACGCAGTTCTTGAGCTTCACTCCGCCGAGAACCTGGGTGTTGCTGCCGAGGAGCACCATCCCGGAGGTGGTCGCCTCTTCGGGGATGGAGACCTCCTCGCCGAGGAGGACCCCTTCTCCACCGAGGCCCGGCTGCTCCTCGAACTGGAGTTTCACCTTCCCATTGAAGACGTCCCGGCAGGCCTCCAGGTAGGCCTCGGTGTTGCCGATGTCCTGCCAGTAGCCCTTGGCCAGGCAGCCGTAGAGGGGCATCTGCCGCTCCAGCATCAGGGGGAAGACGTCCTTCGACCAGTCGCGGTTCTCGTCGGCCGGGATGAGGTCGAGGACCTCCGGTTCGAGGACGTAGATGCCCGTGTTGATGGTGTCGGAGAAGACTTCGCCCCAGCCCGGCTTTTCCAGGAACTTGGTGATCCTCCCTTCCCCGTCGGTGATCACAACGCCGAACTGCAGGGGGTCCGGAACCCGGGTCAGGGTGATGGTGGCCAGGGCCCGGTTCTTCTCATGGGCCCGGATCGCCTCCCCCAGGTCGAAATCGGTCAGCAGATCGCCGCTGATGATCAGGAAGCGCCCGTCGAGATGCTTGGCGGCCGCCTTCACCGCCCCGGCGGTGCCGAAGTCCTCCAGGGGGGTGACGTAGGTGATGCGCACCCCGAAATCGCTGCCGTCCCGGAAGAAGTTCTTGATGACCATCGGCTGGTGGTAGAGCAGCAGCACCAGCTCCGTGATTCCGTGTTTCTTCAGCAGCTCGATGATGTGGAGCATGATCGGCCGGTTGAAGAGGGGGAGCATCGGCTTGGGGAGGTTGGTGGTCAGGGGCTGGATACGGGTGCCGAACCCGCCGGCCATGATGACGGCTTTCATTCAGGGCATTCTCCTTGGGGCGGTCGGATGGACGGAAAGGACAAGGGGTCGAGGGTGCTTTTTATGCCAGATGGCGAGGTGTGCGGCTCACCGGGACTGTCGCCTGCCGTGATGGGGACGAGGGATGCGCTGCAGGCGGGCGTCCCTCGGATCTCCGCTATCAACCGGCTTTCTTCAACTGCCGGCGGATCTCCTCCTTCAGGGGGCCGAGGTCGGAGCTCTTCACCACGTAGGCATCGGCGAGCCAGGAAGAGAACTCGTCCTTGTAGCTGCTGTAGGCGGTGCTCAGGATGACGGGGAGCTCCTTGCGCTCGCGGACGATCTTCTGCAGAAGCTCCAGGCCGCTCTCCCTGCCGAGGCGGATGTCGAGGATGACGAGATCGAAGCCCCCTCCCGCCAAAAGTTTGGCGGCGCCGGCGACGTCTCCGGCCGTCTCCACCTCGTATCCCTCCTCCTCCAGTTCGGCGGCGTAGAGGGCGCGGATATCGGGTTCGTCGTCCACCACCAGCAGTCGGGGCATGGGTCGGATCCTCCTGGGCCTGGGCGTGGGCGGGGCGCTAACCCCTTGAAATGACATTGCTACTGGGGAAATTCAACAAGCCGGGGCGGATTTCCGGCACCGGCCGGTGAGCCGGCTCGAAGAATTAACGCTGTGATTCCAGTGGGTTCCGAGACAGGGACGGACAGGAAAGGAAGCCGCTGTGATTATAACAACCCTCGCGGCTATTGCAATTTTTGCTTATCTCCTATAAATAGATAACATTTCCTGCGCCCGTCGTGGCAAGGCTGGAGCGGCCGGAGAAAGAAGGAGACTCCGGGGGGCGAAAAGGGTTGGCACGGTTGCTGCTACAATATGAAATAAACCGGCCAGCCCCGCCGAAACGCCGGCGCTTTGGCGGACGGGCCAGGTTGAAATCTTAATGACGCAGTGTCCCGGGGGCCGCAGGTCGAAGGGCCGGGGGACGCTTGCCAAAGGAGACGGAACATGAAATCACTCGTGGCCAGAAGCGAGGAAACCTTGATCGACCAGGATCGGCTCAGTGACGGCATCCGCCGGGCCCTGGAATTCGTCCACCAGCATTTCCGCCGCTCCATCAGCGTGCTGGAGGTGGCCAACCACTCCTCTCTCTCCTACCACCATCTCTGCCGCAAATTCAAGAAAGAGACCGGGGTGACCGTGGTGGAGCTGATCAACCGGCTGAGGATCGACCTCGCGAAGAAGATCCTGGCCACCGAGCCCGACCCCATCAACGAGGTGGCCCGCAAGGTCGGTTTCACCTCCACGGTGCAGTTCCACCGCACCTTCAAGAAGCTGGAGAACGACACCCCCATGCAATACCGCAAGAAGGCCTTCGGGGAGGGGTGAGTCCCCTTCTCCCTCCTCTTCCAAAGAAAAAAGCCCCGGTCGGCCGCCGGGGCTTTTTCGTATCCGGAGCCCGCAAATCCTCAGGGCATCCCGAAAGGGTTTCGGGGGGCTTGTCCCGGGGGAGCGGGGATGGCATGATGGCCGGCATGGGCGAGAAACGCTACAACCTCTTTTCCGAACATCTCAAGGAGCGCTTCGGCGGGCGGGTCCACAAGATCTCCGTCGACGCCGGCTTCTCCTGCCCCAACCGGGGGGGGACCCGAAGTCTTCCGGGCTGCCTCTTCTGCGACCCCGACGGCTCCGGGGCGACGGGGATCGAGCGGGCCCTGCCGGTGGCCGGGCAGATCGAGGCGGGCAAGGAGGTGATGGTCCGCAAATACAAGGCGCAGCGCTTTCTCGCCTACTTCCAGCCCTTCTCCAACACCTTCGCCCCCCCGGAGAGGCTCCGGCTCCTCTACGACCAGGCTCTTTCCGTCGAGGGGGTGGTGGGCCTCGACGTGGGAACCCGCCCCGACTGCCTCCCGACCGAGGTTCTCGACCTCCTCGCCGAGTACCACCGCCGTACCTATTTCTGGCTGGAGCTCGGGCTGCAGAGCAGCCATGACGCCACCCTCGCCTTCCTGCGCCGGGGGCATGACTACCGGCGCTTCCTAGAGGCCTTCGCCGCGGCGCGGCAGAGGGGCTTGCGGACCTGCGTCCACGTCATCCTGGGGCTGCCGGGGGAGGGGAGGGAGCAGATGCTCGCCACCGCGGACGAGATGGCGCGCCTCCAGGTGGAGGGGATCAAGATCCACCTGCTGCACGTGCTGGAGGGGACCCCCCTGGGGGATCTCTACGGGGAGGGGAAGGTCCCCGTCCTGGGGCAGGAGGAGTACGTCTCCCTGGCGGCCGACTTTCTCGAGAGGCTTCACCCGGGGACCCTGGTGCATCGCCTGACGGGGGACGGTCCCCGAAAGAGGCTTCTGGCACCCCTCTGGTCCCTGAACAAGTGGGAGGTGCTCAACGCCATCGACGGGGAGCTGGAGCGGCGCGGAACGAGACAGGGAAGTCGCTGCGAGGTGGCGCGGGGGAACGGAGACGGCGGATAAGGCAATGGGGGCGACCCGCACAGGGGTCGAGGGGAGTGACGGGGGAGTCGGGAGGGGTGGTCTGCCGGGGGATTAGCGGCCGGCGGCGGCGCTTCCCTGCTCCACGGCGATGGCTGTGGAAAGGGGATAACGCGAGTCGTCGGCGCCGCTCCAGGAGAAGAGGAGCAGGGAGGCCCAGACCATACTGACGATGAGAACGAAGAATCGGAACATGGCGCGTAAAATAGCAGAACGCTTTCGACGAATGCAAGACTTTTTATTGGCATAATTCAATTTTTTAGATATGCCTCCCCGCCTTGCCAGGAACTCCCCCCCCGTGGTATGAAAACAGGAGCCGAAAGGGCAGCCGGACCGCGACGCGGGGGCCGGCTTTTCTCTTTCTTTTTCCGGAGTTTTTCCATGAATCTCGCCACCCTCAACCCCGAGCAGCTCGCCGCCGTGCGCCACACGGAGGGGCCCCTGCTGCTGCTGGCCGGCGCCGGGTCGGGGAAGACCCGGGTGATCACCTACCGCATCGCCTACCTGCTGCGCCAGAAGGGAGTTTCCGCCGAGGCGATCCTGGCCGTCACCTTCACCAACAAGGCCGCCCGGGAGATGCGGCAGCGGGTCGAGGAGCTGGTCGGAAAAACCGCCGCCAAGGGGATGGCCATCTCCACCTTCCACGCCCTCTGCGCCCGCATCCTGCGCGAGGAGATCGGCCTGCTCGGCTACAAGCGCAACTTCTCCATCTACGGCGCCGCGGATCAGGTCCGCCTGATCCGCGACCTGGCGCAGAACCTCCGGCAGGAGGGGCAGCGCTTCGACGCCGAGCGCGTTTTGGGGGTGATCTCCGACGCCAAGAACCGCCTCGTCGGCCCCGGCGAGTTCGTGGTGCGCCAACCCGACGACTACTCCCTGCTGGCCGCCGAAATCTATCCCCGCTACCAGAAGGCCCTCAAGGCCTACAACGCCCTCGACTTCGACGACCTGCTGATGCTCACGGCCCGGCTCTTCCGGGAGCATCCCGAGGTGCTGGCCAAGTACCAG
>JBFHXN010000165.1:0-5996 GCA_041598955.1 Desulfuromonadales bacterium
GCCTTCGACGTTCCGGGGCATTCCTCCTTCGAGATCGAGGTCGCCGAAGGGATCGCCGAGTATATCTGCTCCTTCAAGTGACGCGAAGGGGTCACGGCTCTCGGCAAAGTCCCCACCTCAGAGCCCCAAGGCCCGAGATGGATGAATTGAAAAGGGCAAGACCCTGCGGAGTGAACGCCGCGGTCTTGCCCTTCTCTATTAATCGTGACTTTGGGGTTCCGTTTTTCTCGCCTCAGGGGGCTTCTGACTCGGGCAGGGGGACTTCAATCAGCAGCAGATGTTCGGTTCCTTCGGGGCGCTGAGGGAACTGCCCCTGAAATCGGGCCAGATCGTCCTCCCGGGAGAGATCGAGGCGGTGGACTCCCTGGCGTCCCGTGGCGTGGTAGAGCCAGGCCTCCCCCCCGGGCCCGGGGAGCAGGGCCACCACGTGATGATGGAGGCGCAGGTACCCGGGAAGGCGGGCGGGACGGCTGAGGCTTCCCAAATAGAGATGGCCCGGACGAAGCTCCGCGCGAACCGCCGGCCAGGCCAGGGGGTCGTGGATGTCGAAGCCAATGGCCGCCAGACCGTCCTCCAGGGGGTAGTCGAGGGCAGATCCGCCGGGGAGCAGGACTCTGCGCTGCAGCCCCTCGGTGAGGTTGAGCAGCAGGTCGAGACCGAAGTCCCAATCCTCCCCCAGGGGGGCTCCCGGCCCGCTGTTGTCCTGCCTGTCCCGGGAGGCCTCGGCCAGGGTGAAGGGCCTGCCGAGCAGGGGGCGGCCGAGGGCCAGGACAAGCCCGCTGCAGTTGAGCCCCGGGGTCTCGAAGGAGCGCAGCGGGTCGGCGAAGGTGGTATAGCGGCCGGTCTGGTCGAGGGCCCCGTCGCCGCGATAGGGGATGCCGAGAAAGCCCCCGGCTGTCTCCAGAGGCGATGCCATGGCCGGGAGGCCCCAGAGAAGGAACAACCCAAGAGCGCAAGAACTCAATTTTCCCAATCAAACCTCCACCGGCGGAGGCCCGGTCGCGGCCTCCCCCCTGTTCAATCCCGTCCGCGGCATAACCGCCGCTTCTCCTCAACGGAAACCGCCCTGCTAGTGGGTCTGCCCCCCTTTTTCGATGCCGTGGATCTCGTGGCCGCGATCGGTGATGCGACCCGTCATGGTGTCGACCACGTAATAGCCGCTGTGATGAATCCGCTCGCCGGAGTAGGCCCCCCAGGCCGAGACCTGGTAGCGACCGATTTCACTCGCCCCCTTCTGGGCCAGGGCCACCGAGGAGGGTCCGAAAAGCAGGGCCAGATTCAACCCCAGAAGCAGGGCGAGGAGCACCAGGACTCCCTTGACGAAACGATCCAGAACCATACATTTCTCCCTTTCCGCCGGGTCGAGGAGACTACCCCCATGGGACGAAACACGGGGAACGGGGCCCCCGGCCGAAGGCTCCCTGCCTCCTAGCATACCCGCCAGGGGTCCCTTGACCAGCGGTAAGAGAACAAGGCCAGCGCCCCTACCGGCAGACGTCGGCCTTCCTCCCTGCACACAGCGACAAGAGCCGCTCCGGCTCCAGAGGTACCGCGGAATGGTCGTCCCCGGCCGCCGGGTAGACGGTCCTGAAACGCCAGAGGGAGCTGTCGAGAAGCACGGGGAGCCGTGAGGGGAGAAGAAAGGGGCAGACCCCTCCGGGAAGGTATCCCGTATGCCGGAGAACATCGTCGGCGGCGGGGAGCTTGACCTTGCCGGAGAAACCCGAGGCCTTCTTGAGCCGTGAGCTGTTGACCTTCATGTCCCCGCAGGTAACGACGAGTACCGGTTCATCCCCGACCAGAAGGAGGATGCTCTTGGCGATCTGGGCCACGGGACACCCCACGGCTGCCGCGGCAGCCTCGGAGGTCGGAGTCGGCGCATCGAACTCCAGAACGGCGATCCCCTCCCGGGCCAGGGAGCTCTTCACCTCTTCGATTGTCGGCATGGATCAGGTCTCAGGGGGAAACTCAGACTCGGAGTCTGGAACCAGGCGGATTTTCGGGATCAGGTCGGGATCGAGTTCGGCGAAGCCCTCAGGGCCCAGGGCCACGAGGGCTTCCCTCAGCCGCGCCGCGCCGGCCAGGAGCGAGGAGACGTCGATCTGGCGGCAGACGGGCCGAAAGGGTTCCAGCAAGGCGGAGCCGCTCTCGAGAAGCGCCACGGCCCCGCGGTAATTGTTCCGCTCCCGGTGCAGCAGGGCGATCCCCACCTGGAGGACCCCCTGGTAAAGCTTCCGCAACGGCCCCGGTTCGGCGATCCAGAGTTCCTCGAGGGTCTCGTGGCACTCGAAATAGAGCCCGGCGTTGAATTCCCGGACCCCCCTCAGCAACCCCTGGGAAGCCGACCCGGAGCATCCCGGATCCGGTCCGGCAGGGGTGGTCACCCGGCGCTCGCTTCGGAGGGCTTGGGAGGTGAATTGGTTCCCGCCGGTTCTTCCCCGGATCCGATGCGGTCGGCCAGGCGTCCCACCGCCAGGGCGAAGGAGGTCGAGCGGTTCCAGCGCATAATGTTCCTGAAATTCTGTTCCACCAGGAAACAGGGGCCCGTCGGGCCCTCGGGAAGGAGAAGGGACGCTTTCCAGTGCGCCGGCCCCTTCACGCCGCGCACCCCCAGGGCCCGCCACTCCCCCAGGGTCTTTTCCCGGTCGAGACCGGCCAGGCGCCTG
The DNA here is from genome assembly GCA_041598955.1 of Desulfuromonadales bacterium. GTDB lineage: Bacteria > Desulfobacterota > Desulfuromonadia > Desulfuromonadales > JBFHXN01 > JBFHXN01. The sequence goes on from JBFHXN010000165.1 coordinate 2,667, forward strand.
TCGAAGCGCTCCGGGAGGCGGACCTGCTGCCCCCAGCTCCGGCCGCTCCACCAGCCGACCCCGGCGAGATAGTTGGCGGCAGAGGCCAGGGCGTCAGCCTGGGAACCCCAGAGGTCCGGCCGGCCGTCTCCGTCGTAATCGACCGAGTAACTGCGGAAGGTGGAGGGCATGAACTGCACCTGCCCCATGGCCCCGGCCCAGGAACCGGTCACGGCGGTTCCGGAGATCCGCCCCTGATCCACAAGGCGTAGAAACTCGAGGAGTTCCCGCCGGAAAAATTCGCTGCGCCGGCCGTCGTAGGCCAGGGTCGCCAGGGCCCCGACCACGGGAAAGCCCCCGGTGAGCCTCCCGAAGTCACTCTCCACCGCCCAGAGAGCGACGAGAAAACGGGGCTCCACGCCATAGTCGGCCTCGATGCGGCGCAGAAGAGGCTCCTGCTCCCGGAATTTGCGCCGGGCGACCTCCACCCGCCATTCGGGGACGGCCTGGGCCATGTATTCGGTGAAAGTGCGGGTCTTTTCAGGTTGACGACGGTCGAGTTCGAGAACCCGGGCGATGGGGGAGAGGTCGACAAAGGCCGCCTCCAGGGTCTCCAGGGAGACGCCGAAGTCGAGGGCTTCGCCGCGCAGGTCGAGCAGAAAGGATTCGAAGTCGGCGTTGGCGGGGCTTGCGAGGGCAAGACCCCCGATCAAACCAAGAAGGGCCGGGAACAAAGTCCATCGCTTCACCAATCGGCTCATCATCCACCTCCCATGCGCTGAACGGGGAAACGCCAGGGAACCGCTTTACAGATGAGCAGAATATGCAATTTCCCGGCCCAAGTCGAGGAAATCCGGCGGGAGGAAGGGATTGTTCAGCTGCTCTCCGGAAGAGTGAAATGGAACGTCGCGCCCCGACCGGGCTCCCCTTCGGCCCAGATACGTCCTCCATGGCGTTCGACGATGCGCTGCACGGTGGCCAGGCCGACCCCGTTTCCGGCGAAGGTGCTGGCATCGTGCAGCCTCTGGAAAGGCTCAAACAGGCGGTCGACGAGGGCCATGTCGAATCCGGCGCCGTTGTCCCTCACGAAAAAGACCCCCCGACCCTCCCGTTCCTCCCGGCCGAATTCGATCAGGGCGCAGGGCTTCCCGGCCGTGTATTTCCAGGCGTTGCCCAGAAGATTCTCCAGCGCCACCTGGAGCAGATGCGGATCCCCCTCGGCCTTCAGCCCCGGGGAGATGACAATTTTTGCCTCCCTCTGCCCCTCCATGCAGCGGAGGGAATCGGTGACCAGGGTCGCCAAACCGCTCAGGTCCACCTCCTCGCGGCCCATCTCGCTGCGCGTGACCCTGGAGAGAACGAGCATGGCCTGGATCAGCTTCTCCATGTTCTCGCTCCCTTCGCAGATGGCCCGGACGAAGAACCGGCCGTTGTCGTCGAGCCCACCGCCATAGTCATCAGCCAGGGCCTGGGCCGACAGGTAGATCTGGGTGAGGGGTCGGCGCAGGTCGTGGGAGAGGGAGAAGCTGAAGGTCTCCAGCTCACGGTTGGTCGCCCTGAGATACTCGTTGAGGATGCGGATCTCCTCCTCCCGCCGCTTTCGATTGGTGATGTCCCGCACCACGCAGACGATCCCCTCGGAGCCGATGCTTCCCAGGGAAACCTCCACGGGAAAGAGAGTCCCGTCCCTGTGCCTCCCCGTGGCCTCCCCCCTCCACTCACCCTGTGATTCGAGTTGAGGGAGGATCGTCCCCAGGATCCGCGAAACCTCCCCGTCTCCATGCAGCGTCCGCCAACTGCGCCCGAGCAGATCCCCGGGACATTCATACCCGAAGATCTTCGCATGGGCCTGGTTCAGATACTGGAGCTCCCCCTTGGGCCCGAGGATGGCGATACCGTCGATGGAGGCCTCGATGGCGGCGAGTTGCCGCCTCAGGCTCTCCTCCATGCGCCGGCGGTCGGTGACGTCCCTGACCACCTCGATGCCGGCCACGATCCGACCGGCGGCATCGTGCAGGGGGGATGAGGTGACCTCCACCTGGCGCTCCTCCCCGCCGACCAGGTTGATGGTCTCCCGGCGGTGAACCCCCCCATGGCGCAACGATTCGTCGAGGGGGCAACCTTCGCAGACTCTCCCTGAATTCCGGTAGGCCTGGAAGCAGGTATTACCGACCTGCTCGCCAAGAAAGGCCTTATGGGCCCGGTTCTGGTAAATCACCCGGAAGTCGGGGGCCTGGATGCTGATCGGGTCGCCGATCCCCTCGAGGATGGCTTCGAGCTTGGCCCTGTCTTGTCGAAGGAGCGCCGCCGCCTTCTGCTCCGAAGCACGAAGGGCGCCCTGTCGGCGAAGCAGGTGCGCGATCAGAAGCAGGGAGAGAATTTGCAGAACGAAGAGGGTAACGTGAAGGATGGCGGAGGGGTTCTGGCGTCCGGAGAAGGGGTTGGGGAGGGTTGAAAGGTCGAGAAACAGATGGTCCGTCAGGGCGTCGAAAAAGAGGAGGATGGCGACAAGCACCAGACCGCCAAGGGCGAGTCGGTCGAGATTCCGCCTGAGAAACCGGGCAGCGCCCCCCGTCACCCCTTCCGGGGCCCGGGCCGACGACCCTCCCCTGCTCGTATCACCCTCTAAACAACCATCCGCAGCCTGCTCCGGTTCTGCAAGCGCGTTCTCTGCAGAGCCGCTTCCACTGGTCGACATGAACACCTCCCTCTTTAATCTTAACGAAACTTAATGATTGGGGCCGAAGATGTCAACCTTTAAATGCAGAAATGACTCCTGGCCGCCGCAAGGCGATCCTCAAGCGGGGTGAGCGATCCATCAAGGGAAGAGGCACGGGAAAGGGGAGCGAGAAGAATTCAGGCGGGGCGGCGGGCCAGGGCGTAGATGACCCGGTAGGTGACGGGCAGCCCGTCGGGTTCGGCGAAGCACTCCCGGTAGAGGTCGGCCATCCGGGACATGACCCTGCGGGAGGCAAGACCTCCCGGCCGGGAGGCGGAGGCATTCTGGGCTCCGATCTTCTTCAGGGCGAGAAGCAGCTCGGACAGGGCGGGGTGGAATTCCCTCTCCTCCTCGCAGGCCAGGGAGAGGATCCGGAGGCCGGCCCCGGCGATGGCATCCTCTGTTTTTTCCCGGGAGGGGAAGGTCTGGAAATGGGAGGAATCCGGAGAGCCCCCCTCGGAAAGAGCGAGGCTGTGGGCTTCTCTCAACTGCCAGAGGGTTCCCTCCCCGAAGAGGGCAACGGCGAGCATCCCCCCCGGCGCCAGGACCCGGGAACACTCCCTGAGGGCCCCGGGAAGGTCGTTGAGCCACTGGAAGACAGAGGCGGAGAGGACCAGGTCGAAGGCCTCCCC
>JBFHXN010000166.1:0-5966 GCA_041598955.1 Desulfuromonadales bacterium
GCCGATGACTTTGACCCGCCCGACACAGGGGCGGGTTTTTTTATGCCTGTCGCGGGGGCCGAGGAGCCGGCGGTGAAATCCGGGCCGCGCTTGATGGAGCCTTACAGCCTCCTGCCGGGGTTGATTCCGCGGAACCGATGTGCGATAGTGCGGTCGGCTGCCGCCCGTCGGGGGCCCAATCACTGAATCCATGGGGAAGGACCGAATGATGAGGAAAGCAGCAGCGATACTTTGCCTGGCACTGGTGGCCGCCACCTCGGCGTGGGGCGACTCCCTCGACCTGGCCTTCAATGATGAGAGCGCCCAGTTGCGCTACGACTTGTTGGTCAACCAGGATTATTACGGCAAGTCCCTTCTGAAGGCCCGTTTTCTCTACAACGACGACGAAGAGACCCGCCTCGGGTCCCTCGGGTTCGCCTTCGTCGGCGAGCCGGGGAATATCCCGGGGCTGGAGCTGGGAGTGGGGGTCGATCTGGACGGCGGTCGAACCGATCCGGGAGAGGACATCCTCGCCCTGGCCGTCGGTGCCCTGTTCGCCTATGCCCCTCCGTCTCTCGGTGGCCTCGGGCTCTCCGCCCGGGGATACTACGCCCCCCGCATCTTCTCCCTGCTTGACGTGGAGCGTCTGGTGGAGAGCGAGGTGCGTCTCGGGTTTGCGATCACTCCGAAGATCTCCCTCCATGTCGGCTACCAGAACATCCGGGCCGACGTCGAGGACCACGGCTGGTGGACCATCGACGAGGGGGTTCGGGCCGGGTTCACAGCCCAGTTCTGATTTCCACAAGATTCTTATCGGATTGTCTAGGGCGCGCCTTCGGGCGCGCTTTTTTTTGTTGCGGAAAGTGGTCCGGGGAAGGGGCGCCGGGGAGGTCGGCCCGCAGGGGGGGCTCAGGAACGCAGCCGGTAGCCGCGGCCGATGAGAAGGGCTGCCCAGGCGAAGAGGATGGCTCCCATGCCGAGGGTGACGCCGAAGGAGACGGCGAGGGGGGCGTCGCCGACTCCGAGGATGGCGTGGCGGAATCCGTCAATGAGGTAGAGCAGGGGGTTAAAGCGGGAGAGCCCCTCCCAGAAGGGGGGGAGGATGGAGATGGGGTAGAAGACGCCCCCCAGATAGATCAGGGGGAGGATGATGAAGTTGTTGAACATGGAGAGGGCGTCGAAGGTGTTGGAGTAGATGGCCGCGATCAGCCCGAACTGGGCGAAGAGAAAGCTGGCCAGGGCCGCCATGGCAAGGGCCGCAGCGGGGTTCACCCAGGGCAGGGGGGCGAAGAAGACCGAGATCAGAAGCACGGCGACGCCGACGGCAAGCCCCCTCAGCATGGAGGCGAGGGTGTAGGCGAGGATGAACTGCGCCGGTGAGAGGGGTGTGACCAGAAGATCGACGATGTTTCCGAGGTACCTGGACATGAAGAGGGAGGAGGAGCTGTTGGCGAAGGCGTTGCTGATCACCCCCATGAGGACCAGGCCTGGGATGACGAACTGGGCGTAGCTGAACCCTTCGACCACGCTCAGCCGCTCCCCCAGCGTGGCGCCGAAGACAAAGAGGTAGAGAGAGGCGGTGATGATGGGGGTCACGAGGGTCTGGACCGATACCCTCAGGAAACGGAGCACCTCCCGCTGAAGCAGGGTGAAAAAGGGAAGCCAGGGGCGAAAGGCCGGGGGGGAGGGACGTCCGTCGCTGGTCATGGCGTGCTCTCCCGGCCGTTGGGCCGCACCCCGGTCAGTTCGAGGAAAACCTCCTCCAGACCGGTCTTTTCCGTTTGCAGCTCGCTGATGGGAAGCCCCAGGGGGCAAAGGAGGGAGATCAGCTCCCCGTCATCCATCTCCCGGGGAAGGGAGAGGGCCAGGGAACGGCCTTCCTCCGACAGGGTTCCCAGGTAGGGGCGCAGGGGGGAAGGAACCCCCTCGAGGGGGGAGCGGAGGCGGATGAGAACCCGCCGCCGGTCAAGGCGGCGCAGCAGGTCATTCTTGGTCTCCAGGGCCACGAGGTCCCCCCGGTTCATGATGGCGATTCGCCCGCAGAGGGCCTCGGCTTCCTCGAGGTAGTGGGTGGTGAGCACCACGGTGGTTCCCTCCCCGTTGATCTCCCGGACGAAGTCCCAGAGGGAGTGGCGCAGTTCCACGTCCACCCCCGCCGTCGGTTCGTCCAGAATCAGCAGCCGCGGGCGGTGGATGAGGGCCTTGGCGACCATGAGGCGTCGCTTGAGCCCTCCGGAGAGTTTGTTCATCGGTTTGTGCAGGTGGGGGCCGAGGCCGAGGCGTTCGATGAGCAGCTCCCGCCAGGCATTGTCGGAAGACGCCCCGTAATACCCCGCGTGGATCCGCAGGGCCCGGTCGATGGTGAAGAAATGGTCGATGACGATTTCCTGGTGCATGACCCCGATCAGCCGCCGGGTGACCCGATAGTCCCGTCGGTTGTCGTAGCCGAAAACCTGCACCTGGCCACGGTCGATGCGGGTCACCCCGACGACCATGTTGATGGTGGAGCTCTTGCCGGCGCCGTTGGGGCCGAGAAGGCCGAAAATCTCCCCGGGCTGGATGCTCAGGGAGAGATCGCGGACGGCGGGTTCGCCGTCGTAGCTCTTGGCCAGGCGATCGATCTGAAGGGCGGGTAGCATGGGAGCACTATACCCCGGGGGAAAGGCGACCTGTCAAGGAGGCGGCGCGGTTCAGGAGGAGCTCTCCTCCTCGGCAGCCTCCCCGGTCTCGAAGGGGCGGCGCTTGCCGAAGAGCCGGGCGACCCAGATGCCCACCTCGTAGAGGATGACGAAAGGGATGGCCAGGGCCGTCTGGGAAACCACGTCGGGGGGGGTGAGGACGGCGCCGACCACGAAGGCGACGATCAGGGCGTACTTGCGGCGGGCGGCGAGCCATTTGTAGTCGACGATCCCCATCCGTGCCAAAAAGAGGATGACGATGGGGAGCTCGAAGACCAGGCCGAACGCCAGGAGCAGCTTGGTCGAGAGGGAGAGGTAGGAGCCCATTGAGAGCATGGCGGCGATCTCGCCGGTGCCCGTACCGAATTTGATGAGAAAAGAGAAGATGGTGGGGAAGACCCAGACGAAGCCGAAGTAGGTGCCCCCTGCGAAACAGAGGGTGCTCGCCATGACGAAGGGGATGGCGAAGCGCTTCTCGTGCTTGTAGAGGCCCGGGGCGACGAAGCCCCAGAGTTGCCAGAGGATGATCGGCAGGGCGACGAGAAGGCCGGCGATGGCGCCGAGCTTGAGATAGGTGAAAAAGGGCTCCGTGGCGTTGAGGAAGACCAGGGAGCTCCCCTCCGGGAGGGCGTTGCGCACCGGCTCGGAAACAAAGCGGAAGAGCTGCTCGGAGAAACCGTAACAGGCGCAGAAGCCGACGACCCACGCGGCGCCGGCGATGATCAGGCGGCGGCGGAGCTCTTCGAGATGAGTTGAGAAGGGGAGCTGGTCGTCAGCCATGGGAGGAGGTGTCCTTGCCGGGAGGGGTCGATTCCTTGGCCGCCGTCACGTCCGGAGACGGGGAGGAGGGTTCCGTCGATTCGCTCTTTTCGGGGTAGGGAGATTCCTCGGCCCCGGGGGGGCGGATCTTCCCTTCCCGCAGAAGCTTTTCGCGGGTCTCGGCCACGCGGGTTTCCTCGGAGATGGAATGGCGCAGCTCGTCGGTGGCTCGGCGGAACTCGGCCAGCCCCTTGCCCATGGCCCGGGCAATATCGGGGAGTTTTTTGGGGCCGATGACGATGATGGCGAGGGCCAGGATCAGCAGGAGCTCAGGCATTCCGATTCCGAACATGGTGGATGACCTCGGGAAACCGACGGGAAAAGCCCCGGCGGGGATGGGTGAGGATAGCCCCAATCGGGAGCGGTGTCAAGGGGCAAGAAGGGTATAAAGGTTTGACATATCAAGGGTTTTAAACTAGTATACCGCATCTCATTCCACGACCGGGGCGGTACGAGCCATGAACCAGCAGTCAATCAAGGATGAAATCCGGCGCCTCGCCCGCGAGCGAAATGCCCTTCTTCTGGCCCACAACTACCAGAGGGACGAGGTTCAGGAGATCGCCGAAATCACAGGCGATTCCCTCGGTCTCTCCATGGACGCGGCCCGCACGGAGCGCGACGTGATCGTCTTCTGCGGGGTCCACTTCATGGCCGAGAGCGCCGCCATCCTCGCCCCGGGCAAGACGGTCATTCTGCCGCGACTCGATGCCGGCTGCCCCATGGCCGACATGGTCACCGCCGAGGGGCTGCGGGCCATGAAAGAGCGCCACCCCCGGGCGACGGTGGTCACCTACGTCAACTCCACCGCCGCCGTCAAGGCCGAAACCGACATCTGCTGCACCAGCGCCAACGCCGTGCGGGTGGTCCGTTCCCTGCCGGCCGAGGAGATCATTTTCGTCCCCGACCGCAACCTGGGGCGCTACGTCGCCTCCCAGGTGCCGGAAAAGACCTTTCATTTCTGGGACGGCTACTGTCCGACCCACGAGCGGCTAGGTGTCGATGCGATCCTCCGGGCCAAGGGGGAGCATCCCGAGGCCCTGTTCATGGCTCATCCCGAATGCCCGCCGGAGATCCTGGCGCTGGCCGACCATATCTGCTCGACCAGCGGCATGTACGAGTATGCCCGCCGCAGCCCTGCCCGCACCTTCATCGTCGGCACCGAGGCCGGTATCCTCTTCAGGCTGCGCCGGGAGAATCCCGGCAAAGAGTTCATCCTCCCCAGCTCCGCCCTCATCTGCCCCAACATGAAGCTGACCTCCCTGGAGGATATCCTCCGCAGCCTGCAGACCCTGGGCCCGGAAGTCACCGTGCCGGCGGAGGTCGCCGGGCGTGCCCGGGTCGCCCTCGACCGGATGCTCGCCGTCCCCCGCGACTGACCCGGGACCGCGATGCGGCCCGACTCCCCTCCATGAACGAAGAACCCGAATTCCAGGAAAATGCCCACGCCACGGCCCACGCCCTGGTCCAGGCGGTCGGCTCCGGCGGCTCGCACCTCGAGCTGCGCGGCCTGCTCGGTTCGGCCGGGGCCTACCTGGCCGCCTCCCTGCTTCCCGGCGTCAGGGCGCCTCTCTACCTCCTTGTCCCCGATGGCCCCACCGCTCTCGCCCTCTACCAGGACCTGCGCTTTTTCCACCCCCGGCCGGAGGAGATTTACCACTTCCCCGCCTGGGAGCCCCCCCCCTACGAGCCCCTGAGCCCCCATCCCGAAGTCGAAGCGGCCCGCCTGGCGACCCTGGCCGCCATGGCCAAGGGGACGGCCGGCGCCGTCGTGCTGCCGGTGCGGGCCCTGCTCCAGCGGGTCATCCCCCGGGAGGTCCTCGACGGGCTCTGCGGAAAGCTCCGGGCCGGAGAAGAAGTCCCCCGGGAGGCGCTGATTCGAGGGCTGGTGGCCCAGGGATACCGGGCCGCCCCCCTGGTGGAGGACCGTGGAACATTTTCGGTGCGGGGGGATCTGCTCGACATCTTCCCCCCGACCCAGCCCGAACCGGTGCGGGTGGAGTTCTTCGGCGACACGGTGGAGCGGCTGCGCCCTTTCGACCCGGTCACCCAGCGCTCCCGGCCCCGGGAACTTCGGGAGCTGGTCCTGCTCCCCTCCCGGGAGATGGTCCTCGAAGGGGAGCACCTCGAAACCTTCACCAGGCGGCTGAAGGAGCGGGGGGACGAGCTGGGGATCCCCAGAACGGCCCGGGAGGCGATCCTCGAAGAGCTGCGGGAGGGGATTTTCGCCCCCGGGCGGGAGTTTCTCCTCCCCCTCAATTACCCGACCCTCGACAGCTTCTTCGCCTACGCCGGGCGGGGGGTCTGGATGGTGGCCGACCCGCCGGCGGTGGAGCAGGCCGCCGACGCTTTTGCCGCCGAGGTCGCAGCAGGGGCCGCCCACCGCCAGAACCAGGGGGAGCTCTATGCCGACCCCGCCTCCTTCTTCCTCTCCCCCGCCGAGGCGCTGGGGGAGCTCTCCCGGCAGCGGCGCATCGATCTCGCCTCCCTCGC
>JBFHXN010000167.1:0-5961 GCA_041598955.1 Desulfuromonadales bacterium
AGGACCACTTGATGCCCGTGGGAAAGCCCGCGCCACCACGGCCCCTCAGCCCCGAGGCCTTGACCGTCTCGCGCACCTCGGCCGGGGTCATGGTCTTGAGGGCCTTCTCGAGGCCGGCGTAACCGCCGTTCCTGCGGAAGCCCTCGAGAAAGACCGTCTCGCCGGGGCGGCGGTTCTTGAACAGGAGAAGGGGGCTTTCGGTCATGAAAAGCTCTCTTTGTCCGACATGTCAGGCACGCTCACGGTCCAATATCTCGTCGATCCGCTCCGGCGTCAGGTTCCCGTAGGTCGTCAACCCGACCATCATCGCCGGCGCCTTGCCGCAGGCCCCCAGGCAGCAGGTGGGGAGCAGTGTGAACACCCCGTCGGGGGTGGTCTCCCCGAAGCCAATGCCGAGGCTCTGCTGCAGGTGGCGTGCGATCTCCTCACCCCCCAGCCCCCAGCAGCAGATGGAGTCGCAGAGGTGGATGACCTTCCTCCCCACGGGCTGGCGGTAGATCTTGTCGTAGAAAGTGGCGATCTCCTCGACCTTGAGGGGGCTGGTGCCGAGGATCCGCGCCGCCAGCTCGATCCCCTCGTCGGGGACCCAGCCGTTGCGGTCCTGGATCGCCCGCAGCACGTCGACCACCATCTCCATGGGATGGGGGATGGTGGCGGCTTTGGCCGTCAGGGTTTCGATCTCTTCGGTGGTCAGCAGTGTCGTCATAATCAAAAGAAACCTTTTAGCGGCCGTGCACCATGTTCGCTTGCGGCCGATCCGTCGGATCGGTCGGACAGGTCCGATCTGTCAGACCAGGCGGGGGGAGCCCCTACCGGTCGAGGTCCGCCAGCACGAAGTCGATCGACCCCAGGATGGTGATCAGGTCGGCCACCAGCCATCCCCGGCTCATCATCGGCAGGGCCTGCAGGTGGGCAAAGGAGGGGGTGCGGATGCGGACCCTGTAGGGGACGTTGTTGCCGTCGCTGACCAGGTAGTAGCCGCACTCCCCCTTGCTCGACTCGATGGCCCGGTAACACTCCCCCGGCGGCGGGGTCATCCCCCGGGTGACGTTGACGAAGTGGTGGATGAGGCTCTCGATGTCTGTCAGGCCGTCCTCGCGCTTGGGATAGAGGTAGCGGTAGTCCTCCCCGATCCAGCGGCCACCGGGCATCTTCTCCGCCGCCTGGCGGACGATCTTGAGGCTCTGGCGCATCTCCTCGAGGCGCACCCGGTAACGGGCGAAGCTGTCCCCCCCCATCTCCGTGGCGACCTCGAAGTCGAACTTCTCATACCCCGAGTAGGGGCGCACCCGGCGCAGGTCCCAGGAGAGGCCGCAGGCCCGCAGGTTGGGGCCGGTGATCCCCCAGTCGATGGCCTCCTCGAGGGAGAGGGGGCCGATCCCCTCGGTACGGACCCGGAAGATGGGCCCGTCGGTGAGCAGCCGGTCGAACTCCTCGATGCGGGCGCCGAAATCCCGGGTGAAGGCGTCGACCACCCCCCGCCACCCCTGCGGCAGATCCTCGGGGACGCCGCCGATGCGAAACCAGGAGGGGTGCATCCGCCCCCCGGTGATCATCTCGACGATGTCGAAGATCTTCTCCCGGGACTCGAAGGCGTAGAAGACGGGGGTCATGGCCCCCACGTCGTGGGCGAAGGTGCCGAGCCAGACCAGGTGGTTGCTGATGCGGAAGAGCTCGCAGAGCATCACCCGGATGAACTGGGCCCGCTCCGGCACCTCGGCGCCGAGCAGGGTCTCCAGGGGGAGGAGGTAGGCGAGGTTGTTCTGCACCCCCGAGAGGTAGTCGATGCGGTCGGTGTAGGGGATGAACTGGTTCCAGTGCTGCCGCTCCCCCATCTTCTCGGCCCCCCGGTGGTGGTAGCCGATGTCGGCGTCGATGTCGACGATCTCCTCCCCCTCGAGCTTGAGCACCAGGCGAAGCACCCCGTGGGTCCCAGGGTGATGGGGGCCCAGGTTGAGGATCATCGTCTCCCCCTCCTCCCCGACGGGCCTCCCCTTGAAGAAGTCGCCGCCCTCCCGGGGGAGCATGGTCGCCGCCGTGGCGGCGGTGTAGGGGTCCATCTCCGTGGCCCGGAAGGGGTGGCTTTTTCGCAGGGGGTGACCCTTCCAGGAGTCGGGCATGAGGATCCGGCGCAGGTCGGGGTGCCCCGTGAAGCCGATGCCGAACATGTCGTGGACCTCCCGCTCGTACCAGTTGGCGTTGGGCCAGAGGGAGGTGATGGAAGGGGCGCTCGGGGCGTCCCCCTTCAGGGGGACCTTGACCCGCAGGTAGTCGCCGTTGTCGTGGCAGAGCAGGTGGTAGACGAGGGTGTAGTCGTGGTCGGGGCGCCGGGCGCGGGCGCTCTCGTCGACGGCGGTTATGTCCTCCAAGCGCCGGAATCTCTGCGGCGCCTCCTGCTTGAGGTAGCGCAGCAGCTCCGGAGCCTGCCCGGAGGAGACCACCAGGGTCGGCATGTCGGCGCCTGCGGGGTCCTCCCGGACGGCCTCTCCGAAGCGTTCGGTCAGGGCCCGTCGAAGGTCGGCGGTGGCGGGTGGGAACTCAACGCGGGGCTGGGGAGGGCGCCACATCTGTGCGGAGCGGCTTTCCCGGAAACGGGGATGCTGCAGGGATGTGCCGCGGATGGGCGTGTTGCCGTAGCCCGGGCCCCGGGTGTCACGGCTCTTGCTCACCCCGTCGACCAGAATGGGGACCGTCGTCCCTTCGCTGCCGCCGGCGAGCCCCAGCACCTTGCGGGCCGGGCGCTCCTCGGTGCGGATCTTCTCCTGCAGCAGCATCAGCCCCTGCATGAAGGCCTCGGGGCGGGGGGGACAGCCGGGGATGTAGACATCCACCGGGACGATCTGGTGCACCCCCTGGATGACGCTGTAGACGTCGTACATCCCTCCCGAGTTGGAACAGCTCCCCATGGAGACGACCCACTTGGGGTTGGCCATCTGCTCGTAGAGGCGCAGGATGGTGGGACCCATCTTCTTGAAGGGGGTCCCCGAGATGACCATCAGGTCGGCTTCCCGGGGGGTGCCCCGGAGCACCTCGGCGCCGAAACGGGCCAGATCGAAGCGGGGGGTCATGCTGGTCATCATCTCGACAAAGCAGCAGGAGAGGCCGAAGAACATCGGCCAGATGCTGTTGGCCCGTCCCCAGTTGATGGCGTCGTCGAGGGTGGTGAGGATGACGTTGTGGGGGATCTCTTCCCTCATTCCCTCTCCTCCCTGCCCCGGCGGCGGTAATGGGCGCTGGGGCCCCACTCGAGCCCCCCCGTCTTCCAGAGGTAGACCAGGCCCAGGAAGAGGATGACGATGAAGAAGGTGATCTGCAGGAAACCGGCCCAGCCGAGCAGGTCGTAGGCGACGGCCCAGGAGACGATGAAGACCGCCTCCACGTCGAAGACGATGAAGAAGATGGCGACCAGGTAGAAGGGGACAGGCTCGTGGAGCTTGGCGGCGCCGGTGGGAGCGACCCCCGACTCGTAGGGTTCGGACTTGGCCTCCGAGGTCGTCTTCTGGCCGAGGAACCAGGCGAGCACCAGCAGAAAACCGATGAGCAGGACGGCGATGGCGACGTAGAGCCCGAGGGAGACCAGCCCCTCCATCGACGGGGGCGCTTCTCCCCCCGTGGGGGCGGAGGGGAGGCCGGGGATCTGGAGAGCGAGGGGCATCGATTCAGGCTCGGCGGGGTTGGCGAAAAAAGATGCGGCGAAAATGCGGACGGAACCGGGAAAGGATAGCACAGATGCGATGGCTGTCCACGCGCTCTTACCCCCTCCCGGCGTCCCTCTTGCGGCCCGCGGCGATGGCCGCCCGGGCCAGCTCGTCGCAGCGCTCGTTCTCGGGGTGGCCGGTGTGGCCCCGCACCCAGCACCACTCGACCTGATGCAGCCGGGTCAACTCCAGAAGCCGCTCCCAGAGGTCCCGGTTGGCCACGTCTTTTTTCTGGCTGTTCTTCCAGCCCCGGCGCACCCAGCCGTCGATCCACTCGGTGATCCCCTTCATCAGGTACTCCGAGTCGGTGGTCAGGTGCACGCTGCAGGGGCGCTTGAGGGAGGCGAGCCCCTCGATGGCGGCGGTCATCTCCATGCGGTTGTTGGTCGTCTCCGGGGCGTAGCCGGAGAGCTCCTTCACCTGCCCCCCGTAGCGCATGAGGGTTCCCCAGCCGCCGGGGCCGGGGTTTCCTGAGCAGGCGCCGTCGGAGAATATCTCGACGATGCGGTTCGAATCCTGGGACATGCAGCTCCTCACCCCTGCCGGGGGACAGAGAACGTTTCTTGAAAAGACAAGACGACCGGCTCGAAGGACAAAGTACCGTTGAACCGCAGCATTAATAGCCTAGGCATAGTTGACTCATGTATTTTAATGAGCCTATCCCTAGAGGGCATGGGTGAGAAAGGGTCCTGAGTCTATTTCTGACTCCCAGGGGCAGCTTAACGGAAAAAGCGAATGAAACCAAGCCCGGAATCATGGTTCAAAAAGGACACCGACCCATGAGGTTCTCCTCTCGAGGCCCTGCCCTCACCCCTTATTCTCTCCCGGCCTTGCCTTTTTTTATCCCTTCCGCTTATGATGGCCAAAGTCATGAGAACCCAATCCTCCCGAAAAGTGCTGGTGCTCCTGAGCACCCTGGTCTTTCTTCTGACCGGCCAGATCGCCGCCCAGGGCTATGTCTGGTGCATCGGCCAGGACGGCCACTCCCTTCTGGAGGTCGTCGAGGGGCAATCCTGCGGCAGCCCCGGCGGAGAAGAGGCGGCTGACTGTCATGAGGCGCTGTCATCCGAGATGCAGTCCCCCGAGGACCACTGCGGTCCCTGCCTCGACCTCCCCCCCTCCCACCAGGCGGCCTCGACCCGGCTGCGGGATCTGCCACAGACCTCCCTCCCCCTGCCAGCCATCCCCCCCGCCCCGATCCGGATCGAGCCTCCCCGGGTCGAGGTCATCGCTTCACCGCTTCACCACCGTACCCCTCCCCCCAGATACCAGTCCCTTCACGCCCTTCGCACCGTCGTCCTGCTGAATTGATTCACCCCACCCTGCGCTGACCGGTCCTCCCCCGGGCTCTCCCTCAGTCCTCGGGGGAACGTGCGTGCTCTCCCCTTTTTGTCCATTCCCGTCCGGAGACCCATCCATGCCCCGAATGGCCCTGCTTGCCTGTGCCATGGGGGCCGGCTTTCTGTTCGCCCCGGCCTTCGCCGACGAAACAGTGCTGTCCGGCCCCCCGGCCCCCTCATCCTCATCCCCATCCCCCGTCACGGCGTCGCCGCCGTCGCGGCCGACCCTGCCCCATTCCACGGCCGGGAGCCCCCCCTTGACCCTGGAGGACGCCCTGTCGAGGACGCTGCTCCACAATCCCGCCCTGGCCGCCTTCGCCAGGGAAATCGATGCCCGCAAGGGGGAGACGCGCCAGGCCGGTCTCGCACCCAACCCCGAACTGACCGTCGAACTCGAGAACTCGGCGGGAAGCGGCGAATTCTCCGGCACCGACGCCGCCGAAACCACCCTCCGGATCAGCCAGAGGATCGAGTTGGGGGGGAAACGGACCCTTCGCCGCGAGGTCGGGGGGACTGAAGAGACCCTTGCGGAGCGGGAGGCGCAACGGGCCCGGGCCGAAGTCCTCTTCACCACACGGGGAAGGTTCGTCTCCCTGCTGGCCGCCCAGGAACGATGGCGGCTCGCCGAGGAACAACTCGAGCTGGCCCGGCGGACGCTGGAGGCGGTTCGGCAACGGGTCGCCTCCGGCAAGGCCGCGGCCCTGGAAGAAATCCGTTTCGGCGCCCTGAAGGCCGAGGCCGAACTGCGATCGGGGCAGGCGGGCCTTGAACTCGACGCCGCCCGGAATTCCCTCGCGACCAGCTGGGGGGACGCAGGAGCGAACTTCGGAGAGGCGCTCGGGGAGCTCGAAGCGCTCCCTCCCCTTCCCCTTCGCGACGAGATGGAAGCCCTGGCCGACACCAGCCCGCAGATCCTCATCGGG
>JBFHXN010000168.1:0-5944 GCA_041598955.1 Desulfuromonadales bacterium
AAGGTTTCCTCCAACATGATTTCCAGGATCGAGCGGGGATTGACCATCCCCTCGGTACAGATCCTCATGAAACTCGCCGCGGTGTTCAACAAGAGCATCAACTACTTCGTCGAGGAGGTGCGCAACACCCATGAGGTGGTCTTCACCTCTCCAGGTCGCAGGGACAAGACCGTCTACGAGGACGAGCGCAACATGCTCACCGAATCCTTTACCTCGGGGCTGCGGGATCCCCAGTTCACCTCCTTTTACTGCACCGTGAAAAAGGGGGGGAGCAGCGGTGTGCGCGAGATGTACCACCCCGGAGACGAGCTGATGGTGGTCCTCGAGGGGAGGCTCAAGGTCACCGTGGCCGAGGAGACCCATATCCTGCACGCAGGGGACAGCCTCTCCTTCAAGTCCCATCTGCCGCACCGCTGGGACAATATCGGCGAGGGGGACGCCCGGGTGGTCTGGACCCTCTCTCCCTTCACCACCATTTGAGAGGAGGGACCGCTCGGGACGCCCGGGAGGATACGACCCCAAGTCGTCTCCGAAGTGCCCGATAATCCTTTGTTCCTATTGACATTCCGCCAACTTGAGGTGTATTTATTGAAGACAACCTGACCCCTGCACGCAAGTGACGACCCAGGAGGCGGTATGAACAAATCGGATCTGGTGGAGTCCCTGGCCGGCAAAAAGAACCTCACCTACAAGAAGGCCGAGGAGATCGTCAACCTCATCTTCGATTCCATGACGCAGGCCCTGGTCGATGAGGACCGCATCGAGATCCGGGGCTTCGGAAGCTTCGTGGTCAAGCACTACGAGGGGTACCAGGGGCGCAACCCCAAGAGCGGCGAGGTCATCGAGGTCCAGCCCAAGAAACTCCCCTTCTTCAAGGTGGGGAAGGAACTCCGTGAGAAGGTCGACGGCTGACGGTCGACTCATCTGCGGGATCCGCCCCGAAACCCGGGAGGCTTTGCTTTCCCGGGTTTCTTGCGTTGGGGGGGGGTGCTCGATTCGACCTTCTCCAAATGCCGGGGTCGATGCCGCCTTGAGACGGAAGAGGGGGGTTTTTCAAAGACCCCGGGACAACCATTCGGCTTCGGTGGAGATGCCTTTCGCCGGGGAGCGTTTCTTTCCGTGGGTTCTGACCACTGCCCCCTTATCCCCATGAATGCGGGGGATGCGAGCCCCGTCCTTCAACATCGCCGGCAACGGGCACCCGTCCCGGGATCTCTCTTCGCCGTATAACGAGGGCCAGCGCCGCATTTGGCACGGTAATTGGATGCATTTTCTCCGATCGGGTCCGACCCGCCGAACCGTGGACCAGGAGTGGAAGCGATGATCCTGTCACACCGTGGCCGCACCCCCCTCATCGCGGAGAGCGCCTTCGTGGCCCCCAATGCCACGGTGATCGGCGAGGTCACCATCGGGGAAGAGGCCAGCCTCTGGTTCAACGTCGTCGCCCGGGGGGATGTCAACCGGATCACCATCGGGCGGCGGACCAACATCCAGGACGGGACCGTCATCCACGTCACCAGCGACACCCATCCGACCCTTGTCGGGGACGAGGTCACCGTGGGGCATCATGTCACCCTCCACGGCTGCACCGTGGGAAACCTCTGCCTGGTCGGCATGGGGGCCCTGATTCTCGATGGGGCCGTGCTCGAGGGGGAGAACATCGTGGCGGCCGGATCGGTCGTCGCACCGGGGACCGTCCTGCCCCGCGGCACCCTGGCCATGGGCACTCCGGCCCGGGTCAGGCGCGAGTTGACCGGGGAGGAGCTTCGCATGCTTCCCAGGTCGGCAGCCAACTATGTGCAATATCTTAAGGATTATCGCTGAGATGAGTCGCTGCGGCCCTTCTGGTGACCGGAGCGACGTTGAAATGAGCAGGGAAGGGCCGGTCTCCACGACGGCAGGACCCTAAATGACACGCGGGAAAGAAGGAGATTCATGAAACGGGGCCTTACCGCTTTTTTGTCAACTTCCATTTTGCTGCTCTCCGGCGGCCTTGCCGGTGCCACGCCCACCCAGTTCGGCGACACCGGCATGATCTCCCAGCCCACCGCCGACACCCACCAGTCGGGGAGCATCTGCATCGGGCTCTGGGTGAACCAGGCCAGCCCCGAGACCGGAGGGGACCAGCTCCTCGTTCCGGCCGCCCTCACCCTGGGGCTCGGCTCCTTTCTGGAAGCCTACGGTTCCTACCCCAACCTCGCCTTCAACAGCGACGAGGGGGAGAGCGACCGGGGGTTTGCCAATCTGGGTTTCAAGGCCCGTATCCTCGGGAAGCGCTCCTCCCCCTTTAAACTCGCCATCGACGGGCAAGCCCGCCGCCGTGTAGCCGACGATCCCGCGATAGACGGCCTGACCGATTACCTCGGCAGGGGGATCGCCAGTTTCCGGTTCTGGAAATTCGGTCTCCATGCCAACGGCGGCTACCTGAGGACGGAAAGCCCTGACGTCATCGATTTCGAGAATCGCACCATCTACGGGGGCGGCCTCGAGTTTCTTCCCACTCCCCGCCTGCGGTTCATGGCCGAATATGAAAAGGCCACCGAACTGGTCAAGGGGCTGGATGACAGCGAAGAGGCGACCTTCGGCCTGCAATATCACATCTCTCCCCATCTCGCTCTCACCGCCGCCTATTCCCGGGGGCTGACCGATTTCAGCCCCGACTGGCGAATCATCTTCGGCCTTTTTACCTGCCAGGGAACAGGGACCTACATCAAGCCGGTCAAGAGCGGAGTCATCGAGCCCCCTGCCCCGCAGGTCGAGGAGCCCAAGCCCGAACCGGTCAAGGTCCTCAAGATCAGGACCATCGGCATCCTGCCCGAGTCGACACCGACGGCCGCCGATCCCACCGACCCCATCAGCCGACTCGAGGTCCCGGTGCAACCCGGCGAGGAAGTGGTCGTCATCGCCCCCGTGGCGGCCTACAGGCCCGTTGGTCCGGCGGGCTCCTCCTGGGCCCAACGGGATGCCGCTCCCGTGGGCAGCCTGCCCCCCCTCGAGGAGGCGATCCCCTTCACGGCCGTGATCGCCTCCGGAACCGTGGCCGCCATCCCCCCCTCCACGGCCCCTGCTCTGGCCGTCTCTTCCGCCCCCCTGCCCGGAGGAAAGTCTCCCGAGACGACCCGCCTGGGAGGGAACACCTACGAGATGGGTGAATACCTGATCGCCCAGGGAAAGATCGTGGGGCAGAAGGTGGCCACCGAACCGGGGTACCGCACCCATTTCAATTCCTTCGGAAAAAGTGGGGGCGATTTCGTCGCCGAGTTCTACCATGACGCCGACCGCCCCCTGAAGGTCTGGGTCGAGGGGGAGGTCGATCACCGGCTTTCCGCGAGGGAGGTCGTCCCCCTGGAGGTCGTCACCCTGAAGGTGCGCCTCGTCGGCGGGGAAGTCCCTTCCTTCAAACTCCACGTGGGAGCCGAATCGGAGATTTTCGAGTTCGGTCCTCCCGGCCGCTGGGCCACTGAAAAACCGGCGGCCGTCGAAGAGGCCGCTTCCGCCCCCATCGAGACGGGGAAGACCCTGGTGACGACCCTGCAACGCAAATACCGCTTCCCCGACTTCACCTTCGACCTGGGCCGAGCCGAACTCTCCGGAGAGGGCAAACGGTCCCTCGCCCTGGTGATCGACCGGGTTCGGAAGATGAACCAGGATTTCGTCCTGCGAGTCGACGGGCACACCGACACCACCGGGTCGAGAAACTACAACGAAAAGCTCTCATTGAACCGGGCCATCGCCGTGGCCACCCACCTGGTGGTTTACGAGGGGATCGAGCCGGGGCGGATCTTCATCAAGGGCTTCGGTGAGAGCCAGCCCATCGCCGGCAATGACACCCCCGAGGGAAGACAGGTGAACCGGCGCTCCGAACTTCTGGTTCTGCTCCCCAAGGAGGAAAAGAGGTGAGTCGTCTGCAGGCCCTGGCGGCGTTTTGGCTTCTTTTGTCTCTTCCCGCCTCCGGTTTTTCCGCAGGGGAGGTTGAAAACTTTCTGGCCAACCGTAAGCTTCTTGCGTCGGTCTACTTCCAACCGGGCTCGGCCCTGCTTCAACCCGGGGCCCGCAGAGAGATCGACGAGCTTGCCTCCAGACTGCGCAGGGAACTCGGCGAGGGTGAAGTGCTGCGCGTGGAAGGGTTTGCCTCCCAGGAGGGGACCTACGAGACCAACGTGGTCCTGTCGATGGCGCGGGCCAAGGCGGTGCGCGATTACCTGCGGGACCGCCACGGCATCGCCTCCGAGCCTTTCCTGACCGGTTTCGGCCCCCAGAAATCGGTGGTGGAGCAGCGCGAACGGATGCGACGGGTCGAGGTCGCCCTGTACGACGACGCCTTCGGTCTTCTGACCATAAGGGCCGATGACGCCGAACCCCTTATTCCCTGAGGAGCTCATGGCCAACGTCAATCTGGAACTCTTCAAGCGCAGCCCCCTCTGCCAGGGGATGACCGATCTGGAAGTCCAGGCCGTGTCGGCCCTTCTCGACGAGAAGGAGATGAAGACCGGGACCACCGTTTTCATCGAGAACATGCCCGGGGAGTGCCTCTACCTCATCCAGAAGGGGGGGGTGAAGATCACCAAGATGCTGGCCGAGGGGGACGAGCAGGTGCTGGTCGATCTGGAGGCCGGCGAGGTCTTCGGGGAAATGGCCATTCTCGACGGCGCCCCCCGATCCGCCACTGCCCGGGTCACCCAGGACGCCCACCTGCTGCGCATCGGACGGGTCGAGTTCGAAGCCCTCTGCGGGAAATCCCCCCAGGTGGGTCTCAAGCTCATGCGCAATATCATCCGCGTTTTCTGCCGCAGGATTCGGGAGAACAACGAGGAGTATCGTGAAATGGTCCTTCTCGGCCTCGGTCGAAAGGGCTGAGGTCTCATTTCCGCGCTGGCCACACCCGGGGAGGGTTGGATGAAACGATTTACGTTGATGGCCATCCTGGCATCCATGGCTCTTTGGGGCTGCAGCGTCACCGTCGTGCCCAGGCCCGTCCCCACGGGGACCATCGACCTCGCCCAGCGCTCCCTGACCCTGAGCGGCAAAGGGGTGACGGCCACCGTCCGGGTGCAGGACCTGGAGTATGCTCCCTACCGCCTGGTCGAGAACATCACCTCCTTTCACCTGACCCTGCGCAACGACGGCAGCACCCCCTTGAGCCTTCCCCCGGAGTCCTTCGTCCTGCTCGACGACCAGGGGATGCAATACCGCCCCGTGACCGCGGAGAAGGTGAAGGAGATTGTCGGTCGCGATTCGGCCTACCTGATCCCCTATCCCTACGTCGGCTACTACTACCTGGAAGATGCCCAGCGCTCGGCCTTCCACAATACCTTCACCAGCGAACTCCCCTTCTACGCCGAAACCCATCCCCAGGACATCTTCACCGAAGCCCTACCCGCCGGCCCCATCCTCCCCGGGGCCCAAATCGCAGGACTTCTCTACTTCGTGGTCGATCTGACCACCAAGACGGGGGTCGAACTGCGTCTCTATCTCCCCGGCACCCCGGAGACTTCTGCACCCGATCTGGTCCTCCCCTTTTCCGTTGAAAAATAAGACCCCATCGGCTATAGTCACCCCCGGCCTGACCGGCCCCTGGAAAGGGTTCGCCGGCGAGGCGTCCTGACCCAAAAAGCCATTGTTGTGACGGGGAGATTGACATGACCGAGATGCTTTTCAACCAGAAGCTGATGTTCGGCCTCTTTGGAGGCCTCGGCCTCTTTCTCTTCGGCATGAAGGTCATGTCGGAGGGGCTCCAGAAGGTCGCCGGCGACAGAATGCGCAAAATCCTCGCCGCCCTCACCAACAATCGCATCATCGGCACTCTGGTCGGCTTGGCCGTGACGGCCATCATTCAGTCTTCGAGCGCCACCACCGTCATGGTGGTCGGTTTCGTCAACGCCGGCCTGATGTCCCTGGTGCAGGCCATCGGGGTCGTGCTGGGCGCCAATATCGGAACGACCAT
>JBFHXN010000169.1:0-5937 GCA_041598955.1 Desulfuromonadales bacterium
CCCCACCGATCACCTGATCATGGAGGGGCTTCGGCTGGCCGACGAGATGGCGGCCCAGGCCGATCAGCTCCCCGCTCCCGGATCGGTTCTTACCCTTCAGGTCCCCGTCGACCGGCTTCCCCGGGGGCTGCGGCCGGCCACCCAGGAGGTCCTGCTCACCCTGCAGTACTACCACCGGGTGGCCGATATTCTCGACCATTCCCCCCAGCCCGATTTCGAGATTCTGCAGATCCTGAAGGTTCTCATCGACAAGGGCCTGGTGGCCGAGCGGAGAGAGGAGCCCGAGGCGGCTCCCGACCTGGCGCCCCTGCTCAACACCGAAGAGGTGCTGGGGATCAAGGAGCGCCTCGGCGAGAGGGATATCCTGCTCGAGGAGGCTTCGGCCAAGCTCATCGTGCTGGGCTCCACCGGGCGCGAGGTGCGCCATTTCGCCCTGGGCCTCCAGGGGCTCGCCGAATTCGAGCCCAACCGCGACTTTCCCTCCGGGGACGGGGCGCCGGGGCTCGGAGATCTCGGCCGGCTGGTCATCGGGGACTCCTTTTCCCTGAGGCTCTTCTGTCTTCCCGCCGGCACCGAACTCGCCCCTCTCTGGTATCCGTTCCGGCGCAGGCTCTTCGGCGTGGTCTCCCTCTCCGCCACCGAGGCGGTTCGGGAGGCCGAGGAGTTCTTCAAGCTGGTCGCCAACGTGCCGGTGGTGCGGGTCAACGCCGATCCGGGGGAGGGGGAGAAGTTTCCCTTGCCCCGGGGGGACCGCAAGTCGATGCGGCGGCTGCTCGGCTTCTTCGCCGCCTATTACACCGGAAAGCTGATTCCCGAGGAGGAACCGTGATCGATCTGCACACCCACACCCTTTTCAGCGACGGCGAGCTGATCCCCGCCGAGCTGACCCGCCGGGCCGCGGTGGCCGGATACCGGGCCCTGGCCATCACCGACCATGCCGATCTCTCCAACCTCGACTTCATCCTCCCCCGACTGGCGGCGGTGACCGGGGATCTCGGGCGGGCCTGGGGGCTGACGGTCCTGCCCGGCATCGAGCTCACCCACCTCCCCCCGGGGCAGATCGCCGAAGCGGCCCGCCGGGCCCGGGAGCTGGGGGCGCGCATCGTGGTCTGCCACGGCGAGACCCTCGTCGAACCCGTCGCCGCCGGGACCAACCGGGCGGCCCTGCTGGCCGACATCGACATCCTCTCCCACCCCGGGCTCATCAGCGCCGAGGATGCGGCCCTCGCCGCCGAGCGGGGCGTCTGCCTGGAGCTCACCACCCGCAAGGGGCACAGCCTCGCCAACGGCCACGTGGCCCGCGTGGCCCTCGCCGCCGGGGCGAAGCTGGTGCTCAACAACGACGCCCACGCCCCCGGCGACCTCGTCTCCCCGGAGCAGGCCCGCCGCATCGCCCTGGGCGCGGGGCTCACCGAGGCCCAGGTGGAGGAGTGCTTCCGCAACAGCGAGGCGCTGGTGGCCAAGGCTCTGAAGGGCTGAATTGGCCCTCTCCTTGGAAAGGAAGAGTTCCCCCCGGGATGGCCGGACCGAATCACCGTCGCCACCAAGTCGCCAAGTCACCAAGAGGTGTCCCCCAAGTGGTCAAAACCTTCCACCTGCCAATCAACTGAAGCCTGATTTTGCCCCTGCCCGCAAGGTTTTCTTGGTGCCTTCGTGTCCTGAGTGAGCAAAGCGAACGGGTGGCCCGGGATTTTACTCACGAGGTCAAGAACATGAACGAGCAGGATTTCGCCTTTTTCAAGGAACTCATCGAAACCCCCAGCCCCTCGGGGTTCGAGCAGCCGGCCCAGCGGGTCCTGCGCCGCCACCTCGAAGGGGTGGCCGACGAGCTGCGGGGCGACGTCATGGGGAACCTGATCGCCCGGGTCGCCGGCGCCGAAGGCTCCCCCCGGGTGATGCTGGCCGGCCACTGCGACGAGATCGGCTTCATGGTCAAGTACATCGACGACCAGGGGTTTCTCTTTTTCGCCCCCATCGGCGGGGTCGACGCCCACCTGGTGCCGGGGCAGCGGGTCTGGGTCCATGCCGCAGGTGGGCCCGTGCTGGGGGTGGTCGGCAAGAAGCCGATCCACATGATGGAGGCCAAGGACCGCGAGACGGTGGTCAAGCTCAAGAGCCAGTTCATCGACCTCGGCTGCGCCAGCCGCCAGGAGGCCGAGGCCCTGGTGGCCGTCGGGGATCCGGTGACCTTCGCCGTCGGCCTCGAGCGTCTGCAGGGGGACCGGGTCACCTCCCGGGCCTTCGACGACAAGATGGGGGCCTTCATCGTCGCCCGGGTGCTTCAGGAGGTCCGCCGTCGCGGTCCGGCGCCCGTCGACCTCTACGGGGTCTCCACCGTTCAGGAGGAGATCGGCCTGCGCGGCGGCACCACCAGCGCCTACGGGGTGAACCCCGACCTGGGGATCGCGGTGGAGGTCGGCTTCGCCACCGACTTCCCCGAAGTGGACAAGAAGGAGATCGGCGAAATCAAGGTCGGCCGCGGCCCCATCCTCGCCCGGGGGCCGAACATCAATCCCGTTCTCTTCGACCTTCTGACGCGCACCGCCCGGGAGGAGGAAATCCCCTTCCAGGTCATGGGGCAGCCCCGGGCCACCGGAACCGACGCCAACGTCATGCAGCTCAGCCGCAGCGGGGTGGCCACCGCCCTGGTCAGCGTGCCGCTGCGCTACATGCACACCCCCGTCGAGTTTCTCTCCCTGGCCGATGTGGAGAACACCGTACGGCTCCTCGCCGGGCTTCTCTACCGCATCGGCGACGTCCGGGATTTCATCCCGAACTGAACGATCCGGACCTCGACCCCATGTTCGGCAGAAGACTCCCTCCTCCTCGAGGGGGGAGGGGCGGGGTGGGGGTGATCTTCACTGGCCCGGGCCCTTTTCTCTCCCAGGGCTTTTCACAGGCGACCCGGGGCTCCCGGCAGGGCCATGGACAGCCCTCCGCTTTCACCCTTGACGGGGGTGGGAGGCTGTAATAAGCTGCGCGATTAATAATTTTCCCGCCCCGGTTCACGGACAAGGAGTGTGCCCCATGTTGGTTCCCGAGATACCCGAAGCCCTCACCTTTGACGACGTCCTGCTGCTCCCCGCCCACTCCGAAGTTCTGCCCAAGGAAGTCGACCTCACCGCCTCCCTGACGGCCGCCATTCGGCTCAATATCCCCCTGCTCTCCGCCGCCATGGACACCGTCACCGAGGCCCGCACCGCCATCTACATGGCCCGGGAGGGGGGGCTGGGGATCGTCCACAAGAACATGACCCCCGCCGAGCAGGCCCTGGAGGTCGATCAGGTCAAGAAGTCCGAGAGCGGGATGATCGTCGACCCCATCACCATGAGGCCCGACCAGAAGATCTTCCAGGCCCTGGAGGTGATGCAGAAATACCGGATCTCCGGGGTGCCCATCACCCAGGAGGGGAAGCTGGTGGGGATTCTCACCAACCGCGACCTGCGCTTCGAGACCCAGCTCGACCAGCCGATCTCCAACGTGATGACCAAGGAGAACCTGGTCACCGTCCCTCCCGGAACCACCCTGGAGGAGGCCAAGTACCACCTGCACAAACACCGCATCGAGAAGCTGCTGGTGGTCGACGAGCGGGGCACCCTCAAGGGGCTGATCACCATCAAGGACATCGAGAAGGTGCGCAAGTACCCCTCGGCCTGCAAGGACGACATGGGCCGTCTGCGGGTGGGGGCGGCCATCGGCGTCGGGCCCGACCGGGAGGAGCGTCTCGAGGCCCTTGTGAGGGCCGGGGTCGACGTGGTCATCATCGACACCGCCCACGGCCACTCCCAGGGGGTCATCGACACGGTGATCGACACCCGGAGGGGGTATCCCGACCTGCAGCTTATCGCCGGCAATATCGCCACCGCCGAGGCCGCCGCCGCCCTGATCAAGGCCGGGGTCAACGGGGTGAAGGTCGGCATCGGGCCCGGCTCCATCTGCACAACCCGCGTGGTGGCCGGGGTCGGCGTCCCCCAGATCACCGCCATCGCCGAGGTGGCCCGGGTCACCCGCAAGGCGGGCATTCCCCTCATCGCCGACGGCGGCATCAAGTATTCGGGGGAACTCCCCAAGGCCATCGCCGCCGGCGCCGACCTGATCATGATCGGCTCCCTCTTCGCGGGCACCGACGAATCCCCCGGCGAAACCATCCTCTACCAGGGGCGGACCTACAAGTCCTACCGCGGCATGGGAAGCCTCGGGGCGATGAAGCAGGGGAGCAAGGACCGCTACTTCCAGGGGGACGTGGAGAACGAGGTGAAGCTGGTCCCCGAGGGGATCGAGGGGCGCGTTCCCTACCGCGGCACCCTCTCCTCCAACATCCACCAGCTCATCGGGGGCCTGCGCGCCGGCATGGGTTACACCGGCTGCCGCACCATCCAGGAGCTGCAGGAAAACGGCCGCTTCGTGCGCATCACCGGCGCCGGTCTGCGGGAGTCCCATGTGCACGACGTCGCCATCACCCACGAGGCGCCGAATTACCGGGTGGAGCGAAACTCGTAGGTGTCGGCCGGACCGATCCGACCTGTCCGACGGATCGAAGGCGCCCGACAGGGAGATCATCTGAATGCAGCAAGATATTCATAGCGAAAAAATACTCATACACGACTTCGGCTCCCAGTACACCCAGCTCATCGCCCGGCGGGTGCGGGAGGCCCATGTCTACTGCGAGATCCACCCCTTCGACCTCTCCCTGCAGGAGATCCGCGCCTTCGCCCCCCGGGGGATCATCCTCTCGGGCGGCCCCAAGTCGGTTTACGAGGCGGGGGCCCCGGCGGTGGCCGAAGAGCTCTTCGAACTCGGGGTGCCGGTGCTGGGGATCTGCTACGGCATGCAGCTCATGAGCCGTCATTTCGGCGGGGAGGTGGTTCCCGCCGGCAAGCGGGAGTTCGGCCATGCCGACCTGCTCGCCGCAGGAACGCCGGGCCCTCTCTTCGCGGGCTTTTTCGCCGAAGGGCACAGCCCCGTCTGGATGAGCCACGGCGACCACGTGGCCAAGGTGCCGGCCGGCTTCGAGGTGGTGGCCCGCACGGACAACGCGCCGGTCTGCGCCATCCAGAACGTCGGGCGGCGGCTTTACGGGGTGCAGTTCCACCCCGAGGTGAATCACACCCCCCGCGGCGAGATCCTCCTCGACACCTTCGTGCGGAAGATCTGCGGCTGCGGCGGGCAGTGGACCCCTGGCCAGATCATCACCGACGCCGTGCGACGGATCCGCGAGCAGGTCGGCTCCGACCGGGTCATCCTCGGGCTCTCCGGTGGGGTCGACTCCTCCGTGGCCGCGGCTCTCATCCACCGGGCCATCGGCGATCAGCTCACCTGCGTCTTCGTCGACAACGGCCTGCTGCGCCTCGGCGAGGGGGACCAGGTGATGGCCACCTTCGCCGAGAACCTGGGGGTGAAGGTGATCCGCGTCGATGCCGAGGAGCGCTTCCTCTCGGCCCTCGCCGGGGTCACCGACCCGGAGCGCAAGCGCAAGATCATCGGCAATCTCTTCGTGGAGATTTTCGAGGAGGAGTCGGGACGGATCGAGGGGGCCAACTGGCTGGCCCAGGGGACCATCTACCCCGACGTCATCGAGAGCGCCGGGGCCAAGACCGGCAAGGCCCAGAACATCAAGAGCCACCACAACGTCGGCGGGCTCCCCGAGTATATGAAGCTCCAACTCCTCGAGCCGCTGCGGGAGCTCTTCAAGGATGAGGTGAGGGCCATCGGCGAGGAGCTCGGCCTCCCCCGCCAGATGGTCTGGCGCCACCCCTTCCCGGGGCCGGGGCTGGGGGTGCGCATCCTCGGCGAGGTCAAGAAGGAGTACGCCGACATCCTGCGCCGGGCCGACGCCATCTACATCGAGGAGCTCTACCAGAGCGGCCACTACGACAAGATCAGCCAGGCCTTCGCCGTCTTTCTGCCGGTCCGCAGCGTCGGGGTGATGGGGGACGG
>JBFHXN010000170.1:0-5900 GCA_041598955.1 Desulfuromonadales bacterium
ATTTGGGGGAGTTCCGTGAGAGGAATTCAGAGGCGAAGGGTGTCGCCTGATAGTCCTTTCTCTTTTTTTCCAGCAGGCCGAGAGCGGCAAGGGCTTTCAGTAGCATGCCCAGGGCGCGGCAGTCGATCCCCAGCTGTTCGGCCAGAACCCCGGCGCTCAGGCTGTTTTTCGCCAGGGGGGTGAAGAGATCGAGAGCCACCCCGGCATGCAGGGCGCATGCGCTCCAGTACCCTCCCGAAAGCTGGAGGAGATCGGCTGGTGACCAGGACTTCTTTTCCATGGAGATGGCTCCTTGCGTCCGGCTCATCTTGTCGTGTCGGAAGAGGGACAGAGGGTCGTAGGCTGGAATCCTGAATATGCAACTCTCGAAAGGTGCATGAGTCGCAATGGCTCCACATTCTTCCCAATTTCGCCGAAAATAGCAAGGGGCCGCCGCTCAAGAAGAGCGGCGGCCCCTGCCATCATGAAGCCTTCTGGAAAATGCCCCTACTGGGCGGTCTGGACGGGAAATCCGGCGCCATAGACATCCTGGGAATACTTGGAGGACCAGACCTTGGTCTTGGTCATGGCGCGCCACCCCGTCATGCCGAAGCGCAGGGTCCAGGCATCGTAGCCGAGCATGCCGAGCACCGTGTTGCTGATGCTGGCCGTATGACCGGTGTTGCAGACGATCAGGATCGGCTTGTCCATCGGCAGCTTGGCCAGGTTCTCCGCTTTGGCCAGCTCAGCCATGGGGATGTTCACGGCCCCGGGGACCGTGTCCCTGGCAAACTCGGCCGGAGTGCGGATGTCGAGAACGAAGAAATCCTCCAACTCATCGGCCAGGTCGGGGTTGTCGATGCTGTCGAGAAGAACGGCCGCATAAATGGTGCGGGAGCCGCCAGGGCCGGTGCTAAGGAACCGGTCGGCATGCTTGGCGACGATAGCGAACTGCCCGGGAGGCAGGACGGCCGTGGCCCCCTTCGGAGCGGCCTGGCTGACAATCTCGCCCAGCCCTTCCTCGCCGCTGAAAGCGGGGACGGCAAAAATTGCCAGGGCAACGACCAGCAGCAGCGACAACAGAACAGATCTTCTCTTCATTTGCCTCTCCTCCTTGCTCTTGGTGTGAGGCGGATCGGGATGACTTGCGGCAACGGCCTGAAACGCAAACGCCTACCCCGAATCAAAGGTAGGCGTCAACGGCATATGAGCCGGTGCTCCGCCACTTCGGCAAGCCCCTCTTTCCACATCCCGTGGACAGGTGGCTTTGTGCCCCCGGGTTGCCCCGGGTTTACCCTTTCGGTGGCCAAACAGTTCAAATTGTATGTGAGAATAATCTGATAAAGAACCCCTCGATGGCAAGAGAATAGTGGCAGGAACATTATTATTTATTTCAAAACAGGAGATTCTGTTTTTGCCTGGCTTGAATCACCTCAACTCCCGCGTGATTCAAGAAACCGCATCCAGAAAGAGCTTCAGACGTGTCTCGGGCGAGACAAAGATGGGAAGGCTGATGAAGAACGATCTCCCTCACTTATCCCTTCGGGCGCTCCAGGGGGTGCCCTCCCCTGCGCCATGCGGCCATATGCCCCTCGAGCAGTTCCAGGTTCACAAATCCCGCGGCCCGGAGCATCGCGGCAGCCAACTGGGCCCTCGGGCCATGCTCGCAGGCGACCACCACCGGTGCCTTGCGGTCCCGGGGGAGCTTCTTCAGGTGGAGCAGCACCGTCAGAAAGGGGGCATGCACCGCCCCCGGGATGTGCCCCGAGCGGTATTCAAAGCCGCTGCGCACATCGACCACGCAGGGTGCGGATTTTCCCCTGATCCTCTTCGCCAGCTCCTTCGTCGTCATTTTTGACCCTTTCCCATCGGATGTTTCTCCCTTACCGGTCCTTTTGGATGACCGGACCGGGGTCTGTCGCCTCCTCCATCTCCGTCAGATGGCGCAGGGCCTCCTCCCGGCTCCCCCCGCACATCTCGCGGCTGGGGCGGAGTCGACCGCAGGCGACCGGCCGGCCGGGCTTCCCGAAAATCCCGCAGCGGTAATCCGCCGTCAGTTGCACGCAGGGCACCCCGGAGGGCTTTCCCCTTGGCATCCCGGGGATCGGGGAGGAGATCGAAGGGGCGATGCAGCAGGCACCGCAACCTGTTCGACAATCGAACAGCCCCTCCCTCCCCTCCTCGACGGGTCGGCCTCTCATGGTCTCCTTACCCCCGTCACCCAGGGGATCCCAAGAGCCCCCTGCCGTACCCCGACCTCCGCCTCCTCCGCCACGGCCACCCTCGCATATTCGCCCCTGGAGACAGAAATCTCGAGGGGGTCCTCCATCCCCTTGGCCCAGGCCTTCACCTTCACGAGATGGCGCACCGTTTTGCCTCGTGTCGTTTGCTTCTCAAGAACGGTGGTCGGGTGCCAGGAGACCGGGGAGGAATCGGAAATCCGGTTGATCTGATAGATACTCCCCCCCACCCAGAGGGAGGGGAGGAGAAAATAGGAGACCAGGGTGATGCCGAGGACAAAAAACCCTTTGCGACGCAGTTCGCGAATACTCTCCAGGTCGATGAGTATCCAGACCAGCCCCTGGACCAGAAGGGCGGGGACGAACCAGAGGAGAAAGGGCTGAAGGCTCAGAATGTCTCGGTCGAGAAGGGAGATAAGTCCCAGGGCGGCTCCGCAAACCAGGCTGGCAGAAAAGATCTGAGGATAGAGCGATCCCTCCCTGTGGTCAACGCGCACGTGCCCCCGGTGAGAGAGGGCGTAGAGATTGAGGAAAAGGGGGATGGC
The DNA here is from genome assembly GCA_041598955.1 of Desulfuromonadales bacterium. GTDB lineage: Bacteria > Desulfobacterota > Desulfuromonadia > Desulfuromonadales > JBFHXN01 > JBFHXN01. The sequence continues at coordinate 2,765 of JBFHXN010000170.1, forward strand.
GATCAGCAGGCATGCCGATCCCAGGGCAAAGAAGGGTTCCTTGAAGAAGAGGACATTGATCCCGGCGCCAAGTCCAGCGACCCAGGCCAGCCGCTCTGCAAGGCGGATGGGTCGCCCAAGGCTCTTCAGCCGGGCCCTCTGGCTCTCCCCGGTGAAGCCGAGCCGGGGATCACCCTGGATGGTTCGGGCCTCGCTCTGAAGCTCCTCTTCACCGAGGTCCCGGGCCCGCCGGCGGACCCAGGCTTCGATCTCCGAGCGACCATGAAAATAGGAGAAATCGAGGGGCATCTGCCGGTGTTTGAGATAGAGATGGAGTTTCCCCTGGATGAACCGGTACCCTTCCATCGAATCCCGGGTCACCCGAAGGGTGCGAAAAAGCCCCCGGAACCTGAGAGTCTCCCCGTCGAGGTGGACCCTGGCGCGAAAGGCCCAGGGGATGGCGGCGAGAAAGACCAGAGCCAGCCCCCCCAGCACGGCAAGAATGGAAACCAGCCCCCACAGGGGCAGGTTTCCTTTGCCGGAGAGATAGTTGGCCACGGCTTCCCGGATGGCCCAGGCCATGAGAGCAGCCAGCGCAGGGCCGGCCAGGAGGACATACCACTTCATGGGGGTGGTGATTCGATGGGTGGCGGGATCGGACATGGTCTGGAAGACTCCGGCATCGGCTCGGCTGCCCCGGAAAGGTATCACCGAAGGGGACCCGGGGTCAAAAATACTTTCCCGCGCAGCTTCGCTGAGCCGGCGTCCCTACTTGCGACCCCTCTTGCCGTCGGAATCGGACCCTTTCCCACGATCGCCCCGTCTGTCTCCGCGATCCGAATCGTCCCATCGGCCACGGTCACGGTCACCCCGGGAGTCGTCGTACTTGCGGTAGATCACCGGACCGCGATAGTTGCGGTCGTACCGGTCATCGTCCCAGTCCCGGCGGTATTTGCGATCGTGATCGTAGTAGGGCTTGTGCTTGGGTGGGCTGATGATGTACCGCCCGTGGGACGAGCGGTACCGGTCGCGATGGATGTAGTTGAAGCTGAAGGTGATGCGGTAGGGGTAATAGGTGGGATAGTAGTATCCCCAGGGATCGTAATAGCGGTTCGGCCAGTCGTTGACGTAGACGATGGTCCGCTGGATCACGGGCTGCCTGGCAACCGGAGGCGTCGCGACCGAGGGATCGTCGGCCACGATCTTCCAGCTTCCGTCCTGCTGCCGGCAGGCGGTGCCGTAACCCTGCTCGGGCTTTCCGCCGATGTAGATGGTCTGGACGAACTCCCTGCAGTAGACTCCGTCGGGTGTCTGGTAGGTCCGGACGGGAACCGTCCCCCCGGAAAGACCCGTGTCGGGGTTGACCCAGTTGGATGCCACGTTCGACTGGTTGTTCTCCAGGGCGTACTGGAAGGTCTCCGCGACGGCGAGCTGATCGGGTCCGACCAGGTCCTGTCCGAAAGCCCCTCCTGAACCCACCATGGCCCAGAACAGGGCCGTCAGCACGATGATCATCCCTTTCATGGCTCTCCTCCCCTACTCCGAGAATTCGTTCCAGGTTGCGAAATCCTGAGACGATCGTGACTCACAGGCCCATTATATCAGGAGAGGCTGACGAAGGAATATTGACAGGAAAGGGGGGCGGAAAGGGCGGGGGCTAATCCTCGGGGAGGTCGGTCTCTTGATCCCAGGGCGCAGGGCATCCCGTCGCTTCAGCGTGTCCTCGGTGCTCGGGATAGGCCCGGCAATGGTCGGGTTTGACGGCCTCGATGGTGCAGCCAAAGCCTCCTTGCGGCAGCTCGGAGAGCCAGGGGCAGCGATCGACTTCCTCCCCCGAGGCCGGATCGATCCAGGCCATGTGCAGGACGTTCCCCCGGCCCAGGTCGAGGCTCTCCACGCGGGCCAGGATATCGTCCCGTCCCGCGGCGCGCCACCGCTGCAGGTCGGCGTCGCTCACGCACCCCCGGTAGGCATCGACCAGGTGGAGGCAGCAGTGGCCGCAGCGGCGGCAGCTAAAGCCCTGCGGGATCATCCCCCGCCTCTTCTTCGACCCCTCCCCGCTCTTCCCCGGGCTCCTCCAGGGAAACCCTTCCGAGTTTCCCCCCCCGCATCTCCCTCAGGAAAAACTCCCCCGCACGGTTCAGGTTGATGGTCCCCCCGGCCACCAGGCAGCCGTGCCTGCGGCCGATTTCATTCAAAAGCTCCAGAGGCGACAGGGCCGGATCGGCGAAGGGGTAGCGCCCCCGCAGCAGCTCGGGATAGCGCCGCTGCATGAGGGCAAGGGCGTAGGCGGCCACGTCGGCGTAATCGATGGCGCTGTCGCCGATGGCGCCGCTCGCGGCGAGCCGGTAGGCCCCTTCCTGGTCGTCCAGGACGGGCCAGAGCAGCCCCGGGGTGTCGGAGAGGGTGATGTTCCCCTTGAGCTTGATCTGCTGGGCGCTGGTAGTGATGGCCGGCTTGTCCCCGACCCGGGCGATGCGCTTTCCCGCCAGGGTGTTGATCAGGGTCGACTTGCCGACATTGGGAATGCCGATCACCATGGCCCGAAGGGTCTTGCCCGGCTTCCCCCGGTGGGGGGCCAGGCGCTGGCAGAGAGCGGGGATTTTAATCGCCGCCGAGCGCTGCAGGGCCTCCAGGGGAAGGGCCATGACCCCTGCCTCCGCCTCGAAATGGCGGACCCAGGCACGGGTCACGTCGGGATCGGCCAGATCGGCCTTGTTGAGCACCTTGATGCAGCGCTTGGTCCCCCGCAGCTCTTCGAGCACGGGGTTGGAACTGGACAGGGGGAGCCGGGCGTCGAGGACCTCGATGACCACGTCGATCCCCTTCATCGCATCGCCGATCTCCCGCCGGGCCTTGGTCATATGTCCCGGGTACCACTCTATCGCCATTGTCTCCCTCGTTTCCCCGATCGGATTTCAGTGCCATCGGGAGGCGGCATCTTATCACAGCACAGAGAAAAAGGGGGAGACTTGATGAGGAGACGGGGTTTCAACTCCTCATTGTCCAGGGAGCGGAAGCTTGGAATCGACCAACCAGAGGGAGGCAGAGCAGGAAGGCCTAGACCAGCTTCATCAGCCGACCGAATTCAGGCGGCATCTCTGCCGTGAAGGTCAGCCTCTCTCCGCTTGCGGGGTGGATGAAAGAGAGGGAGCGG
>JBFHXN010000171.1:0-5889 GCA_041598955.1 Desulfuromonadales bacterium
CCCGGGGCGGCGCTTGGCCTCGATGATGGCGTAGGCCTCGCTCGACTCCATGTGGGTCGAAAAGCCGTGCTCCCGCAGGTGGGCTTCGACGACCTCCGTGCGGTAGCCGGGGAAGCCGGCGTCGACGTTCACGGCCACCAGTTCGAACTTGATCGGGGATCTCCGACGCAGGTGCTCCAGGATGTGAAGCAGGGTGTAGGAGTCCTTGCCCCCCGAGACCCCGACGGCGATGCGGTCCCCCTCCGCGATGAGGTTGAAGTCGCCGATGGCCTGGCCGGTCAGTTTCTTGATTTTGCGGAAGAGGGAGTCTTCGAGAAGGGACACGGGTTTTCTCCGGACTTTCAGTAAGTTGATGCCTTTTTAATCGATCCGGGCGGAAAAGGCAAGGGGAGGGAGAAGGAGAAAGATCCCACGGTCAGTAGATCTTGCGCTTGGAAAAGGTGGAGCCGATGACGCTGAAGGTGTTCTCCACGATGAAGAGGGCGTGGGGATCCTGGGTGAAGACGATCTCTTCCAGGCGCTTGAGCTGGATGTTGTTGATCACGGCCAGGACGATCTTCTTGTGCCCCTGCTGGTAGGCCCCCCTCCCCTCGAGGAAGGTGGCGCCGATCCTGAGCTGGGTGAGGATCTCGGCGGCGATGGCGTCGGAGCGCTCGGAGATGATCAGGGCCATCTTTCGCTGGCTGAAGAGGGAGAGGAAATACTCCACCGCCGCCGAAGAGACGAAAACCAGGATGAGGGAGGCGATGACCAGGTCGGTCTCCAGGGTGAGAAAGCTGAAGGTGAACAGAATCAGGTTGAAGGCGAAGTAGAACTTCCCCAGGCCGATGTTGTAGCGCTGCAGAAGGATGATGCCGACCACGTCGAGCCCCCCGTTGGAGCCCAGCGACCGCAGCACGATCCCCGCCCCTGCGCCGGAGAGGGCCCCGCAGCTCACCGCCGCGTAGAGCTGGTCGCGGATGCCGAAGTCGACCTGGAAGAGGCTGTAGGAGATGCCGGTGACGAGCATGGCGTAGAGGCTGTAGAGCAGAAAGCGGCGGCTGATCATCAGCCAGGCGAGGGCGAACATGGGGATGTTGAAGAGCATGTACCAGACCCCGGGTCCGAGGGTCTCCGAGAGCTGGTGGGTCAGGACCGAGACCCCGAAGAGCCCGGCGGGGATGAAGCCGTGGGGCTCGGCGATCCCCTTGAGGGCCACCGAATAGAGCAGGGTTCCGGCCGTGATCAGAAAGAGGTTCCAGCCGACCGAATAGGCGTACTCGCGATGGGGCACTGCGTCTCCTTCGGAGAGAGGGTGAGAAGAGTCGAAAGGCGATGGCTCAGGGCTGCCAGAGAAGGAGCTGCTGCTGGTAGTCGATCTGGTAGTGGCGACGGCGCAGGACATCCATGCCGAGGAGCCCGTCGAAGCCCGAGCCGGGGCCGCGCTGCTCGAGGATCACCGCCGGCCAGTCGGGCAGTTCCAGGGGGCCGACCTTCAGGGAGGAGAGGCGGACCTTCAGGGTCGCCACCATGTGCCCTCCGGCCAGCTGGGCCACTCCCTGCTCCCCCTTCTCGAAGGAGAGCTTCTCGACCGCCGTGTGGTAGAGGACCGTGGAGGAGGCGCCCGTGTCGAGGAGCAGGGAAAGACTGGCCCGGCGCCCCCGGTAGGAAATCTCCACCGGCACCAGCACCTGGTTGCCGCGGATCACCACGGGGGTCATCAGGGACTGGAGCTCCTTCGCCCGGGCCGCTTCCTCCCGGCGCAGACGGTCAACCTCATCCTGCTCCCGCCGTTTGCGCTGACGTTCCTCGAGGGCCGCCGCCCGCTCCTCGGGGGGGAGGCGGTCGATCTCGTCCTGGAAGGTGGTGACACCCTTTCGGTACTCGGGCGGAATTTTGCTCTCGTCGTCGACGAAAACCATCACCCCGTTGCGGTCGACGTACTTGTGGTACCCGGCGGCGGCGCTTCCGGCCAGGGCCAAAAGCAGCAGGGGCAGGGTCAACGGCAGGGCAAGCCGGACACGGGGCATGGGGTCCTCAAGGGAGTCGGTTCGGCCCCCCCCTCCCGAAAAGGGCGGGAAAGAGGGATGAACGGTGTCGGAGGTCGGAACGGGGGCATCCCCTCCCCTCCCGGGGAGAGAAAAGGGGAGAGGAGAGTCTAACAAGAAATGGAGTCTGAGGTCCACCCCCCCCTTCGTCCAGGGGGGGACCCTTCTCAGCCCTGGGCGGGGGGGGCGTGGTCGGCGTGTTGCGGCCGCAGACCGATCCGGCCCCGCATATCCTCCAGGAGCATATAGAGGGTGGGGATCAGCAGCAGGGTGATTCCCGTGGCGAAGAGGATGCCGAAGCCGAGGCTGATGGCCATGGGGATCAGGAACTGGGCCTGCACGCTGGTCTCCAGGATCATGGGGAAGAGGCCGAAGAAGGTGGTCAGGGAGGTGAGCAGGATGGGGCGGAAGCGCCTCTCCCCGGCATCGGTGACGGCCTGCAGCAGATCGGATGATCCTTCGCGGCGGTTGTTGTTGATGCGGTCGATGAGCAGCAGGGAGTCGTTGACCACGACCCCGGAGAGGGCGACGATGCCGAAGATGGAGAGGATGGAGAGGTTGTACCCCATGATCAGGTGCCCGGCGATGGCGCCGACGACGCCGAAGGGGATGGCGGCCATGATGATCAGGGGCTGGCTGTAGCTGCGGAAGGGGATGGCGAGCAGGGCGAAGATGGCGAAGATGGCGAGGGTAAAGCCGCTTCTCATGCTCGCCAGCGACTCGCGCCGCTCCTTCTCCTCCCCCTCGAGGTCGAAGGAGAGCCCCGGGTAGTCGTGGGCGAGGCGGGCGAGAAGCCCTCCCCTCAGGGCGCCGAGGATCTCCTGGGCGTTGCCCGTGCGGCTGTCGACGCTGGCGGTGACGTTGATGACCCTTTTTCGGTCGGAGCGGTTGATCTCGGAGAAGCCCCGCCCCTCCTCCACGGTGGCGGCCCGGGCGAGGGGGATCTCCCCCCCCTGGGGGGTCCGGATGCGCATCGCCTCGAAGTCCCAGAGGCTCTCGCGGTCGGCCTCGGGGTAGCGGACCATGACCTTGACCTCGTTGCGCCCCCGCTGGAGCCGCAGCGCCTCGGCGCCGTAGAAGGCTCCCCGGACCTGCCGCCCGAGCTCCTCCTCGGTGATCCCGAGGGTGCGGGCCTCGGGCCGAAGGCGCAGCTTGAGCTCCCTCTTCCCCAGGCTGTAGGTGTCGTCGATGTCGCTGACGCCGTCGAAATCCCCCAACTCCTTGCGGATGGCGGCCGCGGCCGCGGTGAGGACGGAGAAATCCTCATGGGCCAGGCGGATGTCGATGTTGGCCCCCATCCGCACCAGGTTCGACTTGAAGATCAGGGATTCCACCCCGGGGATCTCCCCCACCTTCTGCCGCCAGAGGCTGGTGATCTCGGCGGCGGGGATCCCTCGTATCTCGCTCTGGGTCAGAAAAAGGGCCATGTCCGAGAGATGGGCGCCCGAGGCCGTGCCCCCCCCGGCAGGTCCCCCATCGGCGATGGTGCCGCCGACCACGGCGTAGAAGTGGCGCAGGATGGTCTCCCCCTCGGGGAGATCCCGGTCGTACTCGGCCACCGTCTCCATGACCTTCTCCTCGATGAGTTTCTCGATCCGGGCGGTCTCGGCGGCCGGGGTGCCGCGGGGCATCTGCAGAGAGGCGGTGATGACGTCTCCGTCCACCTCGGGCATGAAGGTGAACTTGATCACCCCCCCGCGGACAACACCCACGGAGAGCATCAGGCAGGCGATGGCGGCGGCCAGGGTGGCGGTGCGGTGGCGCAGGCAGAGGGCTAGGGTTCTGCGGTAGGGGCCGGCGATGAAGCGGTCGAGTCGCTCGCCGAAACGGCGCCGCGTCCGGTCGATGGAGCCGAGAAAGCCTCCCGCGGCCTGCCGGCGCTTCCCCAGGGCGAGGTGTGCGGGGAGGACGAAAAGGGACTCGATCAGGGAGACCAGCAGGATGGTGATCACCACCATGGGGATGACCTTGATGAACTTGCCCATGGTGCCGCTGACGAAGACCAGGGGAAGAAAGGCGGCCACGGTGGTGAGGATGGAGAAGACGACGGGGGTGCCGACCTCCAGCGCTCCCTCCACCGCCGCCTGGGCGAAGGGTTTGCCGAGCTGGCGGTGCTCGTAGATGTTCTCCCCCACCACGATGGCGTCGTCGACCACGATCCCCAGGGCCAGGATGAAGGCGAAGAGGGAGATCATGTTGATCGACACCCCCAGGGCCGGCATGAGAAAGAGGGTGCCGAAGAAGGAGATGGGGATGCCGAGCATGACCCAGAGGGCCAGGCGGATTTCGAGGAAAAGCCCCAGGATGAGAAAGACCAGCACCAGGCCGATGGCGGCGTTTTTGAGCAGCAGGTTCATGCGGCTCTCGAAGAGTTCGCTGGTGTCGTTCCAGGTGGCGAGCTTCACCGTCGGAGGGAGCTGGGGGCCCTTCTCCGCCACATATTTTTTGACGATCTCGGAGATCTCCGTCGGCTTCTGGGCGCCGACCCGGAAGATCCTGACCATGGCCGCCGGTTTGCCGTCGAAGGTGGCGGAGGTGTCGGTCTGCTCGAAGGTGTCGCGCACCTCGGCGAGGTCACGGAGGCGCACCTGGGTGCCGTCGGGGTTGGTGACCACCACGATGTCGGCGTACTCGGGGCCGAAGTAGCGCCGCTCCTTGGTGCGCAGCAGGATCTCCCCCCCTTCGGTCCGGATGCTCCCGCCGGGCAGGTCGAGGGAGGCTTTCCGCACCCGCTGGGCCACCTGCTCCAGGGTCAGGTTGTGGCGGCGCAGGTTCTGCTCGGGGATCTCGATGGAGATCTCGTAGGGGCGCACCCCCCCGAGGTCGATCTGGGTGATCTGGGGATGGGTGAGCAGCTCGTCCCGCACCGCCTCGGCCCGCTCCCGCAGGCTGCGCTCGGAGAGGTCGCCGTAGACCACCACCGAGATCACCTCCCGGCGGTTGAGCACCTTGGAGATGATCGGCTCCTCGGCGTCGAGGGGAAAGGTGGTGATCCGGTCGACTTCGCTCTTGACGTCCTGGAGGACCTTGTCCGGGTCCATTCCCTCCTGGACCTCGACCATCACCGAGCCGACCCCTTCGGCGGCGGTGGCCTTGATCTGCTTGATGCCGTCGACGCCGGTGAGGTTCTCCTCGATCTTGAGCAGGATCCCCTCTTCCACCTCCTCGGGGCCGGCGCCGGGGTAGGGGACGGAGACGCTGATCCAGTCGAGGGTGACCTCGGGGAAGACCTCCTGCTTGACCTTGGGGCCGAGGATCAGCCCGCCGACGATGAAGACGAGCATCAGCAGGTTGGCCGCGACGTGATTGTGGGTCATCCAGCGGATGGCGCCGTTCATCGGGGTGCCTCCCCGGAAGCCTTGGCGTCATCCCCGGGCTCTTCTCCGACGGGGCGCAGCTTCATCCCCTCGGCGGCCCCGGCCAGGGGGGTCAGCACCACCCGCTCCCCGCTCTCCAGCCCCGTCCCGATGACCACCTCTTCCCGGGCCCGGCGCAGGACCTCGACGGGGCGGATGTGAAGCTGGCTGTCGTTCATGACCCAGACGGTGCCTCCGTCCCGCAGGGCCACGGAGGGGAGGACGGCGACGTTCTGGAGGGTCCGTCCATGGAGGATCACCTGCACGAAGCTACCCACGGCCAGGTCGGGGCGATTTCCGGAGTCCTTCAGGCCGTAGGGGTCTTCGACGGCCACGACCACCCGGGCCATGCGCCCCTGGGGATCGACCTCTCCGAGGGCCCGCACCACCCGCCCCTGCCACCGGAAGGAATCCTCGGCGCTGCCGAGAAGCACCGTGGCTTTGGACCCCGAGCCGTTGCCCCCCCGGCGGGGGACATCGACCCAGGCCAGGTCGGGGAGGGTGAG
>JBFHXN010000172.1:0-5887 GCA_041598955.1 Desulfuromonadales bacterium
GACCAGGAACGGGTCGGCCGGCCCGTCTCCGTCGGCCCCACGGCACCACCCGCAATGGGGTGACGGCATGCTGCCAGGCTCTCACAAGGACTGGCGGTGGGTGGGTTTTAAAAACAACCCTTCTTTTCTCTCAAAGAGGTAGCGAGGGTGTGGCCCGGAACGTACCGGTTCAAGTCCCAATTTTGACCGGCAACAGTAATGCCCCCCGCAGGGGAGAAGGCATTTTTTGCTTCCTTTTTGTTGCCGCCTGGACAAAAAGGAAGCCGTCTGGCGGGACGGGACCCGCCGGTTTTTTTTCTGTCGAGTTAGAACGCAAAAATAGAGTTTGTCAATAATCTGAGGGGACGGCCACCGGGCCGTCCCCTCTTTGTTTCGTTTCGTCATCCCTCCGACCTACCTCAGGAGGGGAGCACCATCTTCACCACCGCCAGGATCTGCTCCGCCTTGAAGGGCTTGACCAGCCATCCCGAGACGCCTGCCTTGCGGGCCTCCTGTTTCTTGGCCTCCTGGGATTCGGTGGTGAGCATGATGATGGGGAGAAAACGCTGGCCGGGGCGGGAGCGGAGCTCCCGGATGAGGTCGATGCCGTCGACCTTGGGCATGTTGAGGTCGGTGATCACCAGGTCGACGGGACGCTTATCGAACTTCTGAAGCCCCTCCTCCCCGTTTTCCGCCTCGACCACCTCGTAGCCGCCGCCGAGCAGGGTCGAACTGACCAGCTGGCGCACCGAGGGGGAATCGTCGACAATCAGTATCCGTTTGGCCATGATCCCTCCGGTTAATCGCCCGCTGTGGCCCGAGCGCCCTTCAATATATCCCTATTCAGGGAATCATTCAACCGTTTAGACCCTTCTTCTCATCCCCGGCGGATCCGGGGATCGGCCAGAGCGTAGCCGAGGTCGGCGAGAAGGTTGCCGGCCAAGGTGAGAACGGCGCTCAGCACCAGTCCCCCCATGATGAGGGGGTAATCCCGCATCATGACCCCGTCGTAGAGGAGCTTGCCCATCCCCGGGATGGCGAAGATGGTCTCGAAGATGACGCTGCCGCCGATGAGCCCCGGAACGGAGAGCCCCAGGATGGTGATGATCGGCAGCAGGGCGTTGCGCAGGGCGTGCTTGTAGATCACCACCTGCTCGGGCAGCCCCTTGGCCCTGGCGGTGAGGATGTAGTCCTGCCGGATCACCTCGAGCATGTTGGAGCGCATGTAGCGGGAGAAGCCCGCCAGCCCCCCGAAGGCCGAGACGAAGACCGGCAGCACGAGGTGGTGAATCCGGTCCCAGAGCCCGGCCCACCAGCCGAGATATTCATGGCCGTAGGACTGGAGCCCCGAGATGGGAAAGAGCCCGAGGCGCACCCCGAGCCAGTCCATGAGCAGCAGCGCCAGCCAGAAGGAGGGGGTGGCGAAGCCGATGAAGACCAGGACCGTGGTGCCGTGGTCGAAGGGGGAGTTCTGGCGGACCGCCGAGAGGATGCCGATGGGGACCGCCACGATGAGGATCAGCCCGATGGAGAGCAGGTTGATGAGGATGGTGACCGGGAGGCGCTCGGCGATCTTGTCGAGGACGGGCCGGCGGTCGAGGCCGAAGGACTCCCCGAAGTCGAGCCGCGCGAGGCGCCCGAGCCAGTCGAAGTACTGCACGTGCAGGGGGCGGTCGAGACCATACTGGGCCCGCAGCCTCTGCTGCACCTCGACCCCGGCCTGGGGGTTGAGCTGGGTCTGCATGTCGGTAGGCTCTCCCGGCGCCAGGTGGACCACGGCGAAGGAGATGAGGGTGATCCCGATCAGCAGGGGGATCATCAGCAGCAGGCGTTTGGCGAGGTATCGGAGCATGGCGTCGGGCAGCGGCTTTCAGCGGGCGTATTTCCGCTCGCTCTCGGGGACGTACCATTTGATGAAGTTGTACATGATCCCGGCCGGGGCCGGTTCGATCCCCCGGACCCGGGAGGAGACCACGGGCAGGGCGTCGGGAACGTAGAGGAAGGTGTAGGGCTGCTCCTCGGCCAGGATCTCCTGGAAGCGCCAGTAGATCTTCCGCCTCTGCTCCTGGTCGAGGGTGCGGCGCCCCTTTTCGAGCAGGGCATCGACCTCGGCGTTGCGGAACCCGATGAAGTTGAGTTCCCGCGGCCGGGTCTTGCTCGAATGCCAGACGTCGTAGCTGTCGGGGTCGGGGGGAATGGTCCACCCCAGGATGATGACGTCGAAGTTCCCCGGATCGACGAAGTTCTTGAGGAAGACCGCCCACTCGATGACCCTCAGCTTGACGTCGATCCCCACCTCCTTGAGACGGCGCTGGATGATCTCGCCGCTCTTGATGCGCTGGTCGTTCCCCTGGTTGGTGAGGATGGTGAAGGCCAGGGGCTGGCCATCCCGGTCGAGGATGCCGTCGCCGTCGCTGTCGCGCCACCCGGCCTCGGCCAGGAGTTCCCGGGCCTTGCCGGGGTCATGGGAGTAACGCCGTACATTTGGGTTGTGGGGCCAGGTTCCCGGTTTGTAGGGACCGCTGGCCCCCTGCCCGAGACCGAGGAGGACCCCGTCGACGAGTTCCTGCTTGTCGATGGCGTAGGCGATGGCCTGGCGCAGCCGGCGGTCCTGAAAGAGGGGACGGCGCAGATTGTAACCGAGGTAGGTGTAGCTCGAGGCGAGGTAGCGGTATTTGTTGAACCGTCGATTGAACGCAGGGGTATCGGTCTGCCGGGTGTACTGGGGGGGTGTGAGCCCCATGTAGTCGAGGCTCCCCGACTGGAGCTCGAGGAACATGGTCGACTGGTCGGGGATGATCCTGTAGAGGATCCTCTGAAGGTAGGGCTTTCCTTCAAAATAGTCGGCGTTGGCCTCCAGGACGATCTCCTGGCCGGCAACCCACTTGACGAAGCGGTAGGGACCGGTCCCCACCGGGTGGCGGGAAAGGGGGCTGCGGGCGATATCCTCCCCTTCCAGGAGATGCCGGGGATGGATGGGGAAACCCCAGCTGAGCAGCCCGGGGGCGAAGGGCTTGTCGTAGCGGACCTTGAAGGTATGGGGGTCGGGGGCCTCGGCCTTGCTGACCTGCCGGAAATCCTCGCCGTAGGCGGTCGGCGTCTCCGGGTCGGTCATCATCCGGTAGGTGAAGAGGACGTCGGCGGAGGTGAAGGGGGCCCCGTCGTGCCACGTCACATCCTTGCGCAGATGAAAGGTGATGCTGAGGCTGTCGGGAGAGATCTCCCACGATTCGGCCAGCACCGGTTCCAGCCGGTACTCCTTGTCGTAGCGGAGCAGCCCGTTGTAGACCAGGCCGTTGATGTCGGAGGAGGCCGAGTCGGAGGAGAGGGCCGGTATCAGGTTGCTCGGCTCCCCGATGGAGCCCATGATGAAGGTGTCGCCGTAGGCGGGAGCGGCGGCGGCCCCTTCGGCGGGCATGCGCCCTTCCTCCGAGCGGCAGGCGGCAAGCAGGAGCAGGGGGAGCAGGAGAAGAAGGGATGGGCGGCGCACCGTGGGCTCCTCGCTAGTCGGGAAAGGGGATGGCCGGAATCCCCTCGGGAGGGGTGAGCCGGAAGCGGGTCGCGGGGATGGCCACGTTGGTGCGCAGCTCGGTGAAATTCACCTCGGCGGAGGAATCCTGGCCGGGCATCTCCAGCTTGACGGTCAGGGGGAAGGCGGGATCCCCTTCGCGGAAGCGGCCGTAGCCGACCCGCAGGGCGAGCTCGTCTCCCCGGAAATAGGCCGTCCCCACAAGGCGCCGGGAGGGATCGAAGAGGATCTCCTGGCGCAGACCGCCCCCCCCCTGGAGGAGCAGCCGGTAGCCGCCGGCGGGATCGGCCTCCAGGCTCCGGGAGCGGGCCTCGACGACGGGGATGTCGTAGAGGATGAGTCGGACCAGGTCCTCCAGGCGCAGGGGAATGCGGAGCAGCCTCTGGATGTTCTCCAGGGTGGCGTCCCCCCGGTAGAAGGTTCTCTCTCCGGGGACGAAGACGGTCAGCTCCTCCCCGTCGGTGGCCAGCATGAGCATCGCCTGGCCGAAGGGGCTCAGGGCCTCGGCCCGCAGGCTCTTCGGCTTCTCCAGGAAGAGGACCTGGCTGACGCTCACGGCCTTCCCCTCCCGGGTGAGCTTGACCTTGGCGAGCCCCTCGAGGCTTCCGAAGGCCAGGCCGTTCCCCTCGACGGTTTCCCTCAATTCCCGCTCCAGACCCTCGGGCAGGGAAAGAGAGAGAGGCGCCTTGGGAACGCAGCCCCCAAGCAGAAGAAAGAGGGTCAAGAAAAAAGAGGCCTGACGGATCATCGTCCCAGACCCTCCAGCTTTTCTTGGACGCCGGCAGCGCCGGGCTTGGCTTCGAGGGCCTTGCGGTAGAATTCGGCGGCCCGGATTGGCTGCTCCAGGGCACGGAAGGCGTCTCCCAGGTGTTCGAGGACCACCGGGTCGGAGGGGAGAAGCGCGACGGCCCTCTCCAGTGCATCGCGGGCCTCCTCGAAGCGTCCCATCCGGAAATAGACCCAGCCGAGGGTATCGAGGATATGCCCCTCCTCCTTGACCTCCAGGGCCTTCTCCACCAGGGAAAGGGCCTCCTCCAGCCGGATCCCCGCCTCGGCGTAGGTGTAGGCGAGAAAATTGAGCCCCTCGGCATGGTTGGGATCGACGGCGAGGAGTTCCGAAACGGCAACCTGGGCCTCGGCAGACATTCCCATCCTCTCCAGGAGCATTCCCCTCCGGAACATCAGCTTGGTGTTCCCCTCGAAGGCGAGCATCCCCTGCTGGTAGACCTGCAGGGCCCGGGAGAACTCCCCCTTTTCCTCCCAGAGGGCGGCCAGGTAGGCGTAGAGGTCGGCACTCCCCTGCTCTTTCTTGAGGAGAAGCGAGAGGGCCGCGATCGCCTCGTCGAGCTCCCCGAGGCGCTGGTGGAGGTAGGCGACGTGAACCCGGGCGTCGAGATAGAGGGGAGAGTCGGCGGGGATTTTCAGGAACTCCCGGAGGGCATCCCGGTGGGATTCCATCCGCTCCAGGGCGCTGCCGAGGTAGAAGCGGACCTGGGGGTCTTCCCCCCCCTCGAGCAGCAGCTGCCGAAAGGCCGCCGCGGCCTCGGCGAAGCGCTCCTGTTCCAGGTGGATGAGGCCGACCTTGCGCAGGGCCTCTCCGTCGCCGGGGTTGAGCTGCCGAATCTTTTCCAGCTCCCGCAGGGCTCCGGGCAGATCCCCCGAGCCGACAAGGAGCCGCACGAGATGATGGCGGATGCCGAAATTCATCGGACCGGCCTTGAGGGCCTCACGGTAGATCTTCAGGGCCCGGGCCAGGGATTTTTTGTCCCCCTTGGCCTCGTACATCCCGGCCATTTCGATGTAGGCGACGTCGAGCCCGGGGTGAAGGGCGAGGACCTTTCGGTAGGCCTCTTCGGCGGAGGTGGTGAGGTCGATTTCCCGATAGAGCCTGGCGAGGGTGACCCGGGCCTTGAGGGAGTCGGGCTTGCGGTCGAGAAAACCCTTGATCAGCTCGATCCCTCCCACGGGATCTCCCCCCCGGGCGAGAACTCCGACCAGCTGCAGGGTGGCCTCCTCGTGGTCCGGATCCTGCCGGAGAACCTCCCTGAAGTGATTGGCCGCCGCCGCAAGCTGATCCCTCCCGGAGAGGAGCTCCCCCAGCAGGAGACGGGCCTCCAGGGAGCCGGGATCATCGATGAGGGCGTCTTCGAGAACGCGCAGCGCCTCTTCTTCCTGCTGAAGCTCCAGCAGCCCCCGGGCGAAGGTGATCTTCAGCAGGGCCGAATCGGGGTCGAGCTCCACCGCCTGCCGCAGGGCCGCGACGGCCCCCTCGACGTCGCCGTCCTGAACCAGCAGCATGGCCTGCCCGTAGCGAAAGAGGGCCTTGGCGTCGGCGTCGAAGACCCGCGAGCGGTAGCGGATCTCCGGGGAACGATCCTC
>JBFHXN010000173.1:0-5875 GCA_041598955.1 Desulfuromonadales bacterium
TGGTGATCATCACCGGGCAGGTCCCGACCCCCCTGATCGGAAACGACGCCTTTCAGGAAGCGGACATCATCGGCATCACCCGCCCCATCACCAAACACAACTACCTGGTCAAGGACATCAAGGACCTGGCCCGGATCGTCAAGCAGGCCTTCTACATTGCCCGCACCGGCCGCCCCGGGCCCGTCCTCATCGATCTGCCCAAGGACGTCCAGGTCGCCACCGCCAAGTTCGAGTACCCCGAGTCGGTTGAACTGCGCGGCTACAAGCCGAACTACAGCGGCAACCCCCGGCAGGTGGAGAAGGCGGTGAAAATGATCCTCGCCTCCCGCAAGCCCGTGGTCTACGTGGGGGGCGGGGCGACCCTCTCCGACGCATCCGGTGAGCTGATGGAGTTCGCCGAGGCGATCCAGGCCCCCGTCACAACCACCCTGATGGGGATGGCCTCCTTCCCCAAGCAGCACACCCTCTCCCTGGGGATGCTCGGGATGCACGGCACCTATTACGCCAACATGGCCGTCACCAATTCCGATCTCCTGATTGCCGTGGGGGCCCGGTTCGACGACCGCGTGACGGGGAAGATCGCCACCTTCGCTCCCCACGCCAAGATCATCCACATCGACATCGACCCGACGTCCATCAAGAAGAACGTCCGGGTCGATCTCCCCATCGTGGGAGAGCTCAAGGACGTGCTCCAGAAAATGGTCCACAAGCTCAGGGAGCACGGCGACGAGGTCACCTCCCTGGTCGAGACGACCTCCCCCTGGCGGGAGGAGATCGCCGGCTGGAAGACCCAGCATCCCATGGCCTACAAACCCTCCAGCACCACCATCAAACCCCAGTTCGTCATCGAGAAGGTGCGGGAGCTGACGGCCGATGACGCCATCATCACCACGGAGGTCGGCCAGCACCAGATGTGGACCGCCCAGTTCTTCGACTTCCGCAAGCCCCGGACCCTGCTGACCTCCGGCGGCCTCGGGACCATGGGCTTCGGCCTCCCCTCGGCCCTGGGGGCCCAGGCGGCCTTTCCCGAGCGGCAGGTCATCGACATCTCCGGCGACGGCTCCTTCCAGATGAATTCCCAGGAGCTGGCGACCCTGGTGCAGTACCGGCTGCCGGTGAAAATCGTCATCCTCAACAACAATTTCCTCGGCATGGTCCGACAGTGGCAGCAGCTCTTCTTCAACAAGCGCTACAGCCAGACCTGCATGGAGCTCCCCATCGATTTCGTCAAGCTGGCCGAGGCCTATGGGGCCACCGGTTTGCGGGCCACCACCCCCGATGAGGTCGAGGCGGTCATCCGCAAGGGGCTCGAGACTCCGGGACCCGTCATCATGGAGTTCAAGGTGGCCCGGGAGGAGAACGTCATGCCCATGGTTCCGGCCGGTGCCGGCCTCAACGAAATGGTGCTGGCGTCTTAAAGGGCCCGAGACCACTGGGACCCTTAGGACCAATGGGACCAATAAGACGCATAGGTCTCAGAAGTCTTATTCGTCCCCTGACCCAGCCTGCAATGTCATCCACAAGGAGATTCTTTCCATGAAACACACCATTTCGGTCCTGGTGGAAAACGAGTTCGGGGTCCTCTCCCGGATCTCCGGACTCTTTTCCGGGCGCGGCTTCAATATCGAGAGCCTCTCCGTGGCTCCCACCCTCGATGATTCCATCTCCCGGATGACCATCGTCACCTCCGGAGACGATCAGATCCTCGAGCAGATCACCAAGCAGCTCAACAAGCTCATCGACACCATCAAGGTCATCGACTTCACGGGGCAGGACTACGTGGAGCGGGAACTGGCCCTGGTCAAGGTGACCGCCGAGGAGGAGACCCGGGCCGAGGTGCTGCGCATCGTCGACATCTTCCGGGGGAAGGTGGTCGATGTCACCCCCCGCTCCTATACGGTGGAGATTACAGGGGCCCCGGGCAAAATCGACGCCATCGTCGAGCTGCTTCGCCCCATGGGGATCAAGGAGATCGTCCGTTCGGGCCCGATTGTCATCGGTCGCGGGCCCAAGGGGTGGAAGAGCATCTAGTCCGTCCTGCGTGGGCGCGGACATCCGGGCGGGCATGCCGTGCAAAAGGATTTGGCACGGCATGCCTGTTCGTGTTATAAACGCAGGTCATTTTGCTGAACGATCAAATCGTGCGAGGAGGAACACCACCCATGAAAGTCTATTACGATAAGGACGCCGATCTCTCCCTGATCAAGGGGATGAAAGTGACCATCGTCGGCTACGGCTCCCAGGGGCACGCCCATGCCAACAACCTCAAGGACTCGGGCGTCGACGTCACCGTGGCCCTTCGCGAAGGCTCCGCTTCGGCGGTGAAGGCGAAGAATTCCGGCCTGAAGGTCAAGAACGTCGCCGAGGCCGTCGCCGCCGCCGACCTGGTGATGATCCTCACACCCGACGAGTTCCAGTCTCACCTTTACCAGGACGAGGTCGAGCCGAAGCTCAAGAAGGGGGCGACCCTCGCCTTCGCCCACGGCTTCAGCATCCACTACAACCAGGTGGTTCCCCGCTCCGACCTCGACGTGATCATGATCGCCCCCAAGGCTCCCGGTCACACCGTGCGCTCCGAGTTCGTCAAGGGGGGGGGATTCCCGACCTGATCGCCATCTTCCAGGACGCCTCGGGCAAGGCCAAGAACGTGGCCCTCTCCTACGCCGCCGCCATCGGCGGGGGACGCACCGGCATCATCGAGACCACCTTCAAGGACGAGACCGAGACAGATCTTTTCGGAGAGCAGGCCGTTCTCTGCGGCGGCGCCGTCGAGCTGGTCAAGGCCGGTTTCGAGACCCTGGTCGATGCCGGCTACGCTCCGGAAATGGCCTACTTCGAGTGCCTGCACGAACTCAAGCTGATCGTCGACCTCATGTACGAGGGAGGCATCGCCAACATGAACTACTCGATTTCCAACAACGCCGAGTACGGCGAATATGTCACCGGCCCCCAGGTCATCAACGACGAGAGCCGCAAGGCCATGCGCCAGTGCCTGACCAACATCCAGAACGGCGATTACGCCAAGCGCTTCATCCTCGAGGGACAGACCAACTACCCCGAGATGACTGCCCGTCGGCGTCTCAACGCGGCCCACCCCATCGAACAGGTCGGCGAGCGGCTGCGCAGCATGATGCCCTGGATCCAGAAGATCGTCGACAAGAGCAAAAACTGATCGGTATTGGCGGGGGCGCGGCTATCGACGCCGGGCCCCCGAACGCTCTCCCTTTCCAAGGAACCGGAAATCATGCTGAACCAGAGATCCCCGGTAGCGGTCGAGGGGTATCCCTTCATCGCCCTCTTCGCATTCGTGACCCTCGTCCTGGCCATGCTCGGATGGTCTTTTCTGACCCTTCTGATGCTTGCGCTGACCCTTTTCACGGTCTATTTTTTCCGTGACCCGGAGCGCAGCGTCCCCGAGGAGGAAGGCGCCGTGGTCGCCCCTGCCAACGGCAAGGTGATCTTCGTCGGCGAGGTGATGGAGGAGCGGCTTCTGCAGGAGCAGGCGATCAAAATCAGCATCTTCATGTCGGTTTTCGACGTTCACGTCAACCGCGTCCCCTTTTCGGGGAAGGTGGTCGACATGTTCTACAACCGGGGGGAGTTCTTCAATGCCGCCCTGGACAAGGCGAGTCTCCAGAACGAGCAGGGGGGAATCCTGATCGAGACCGAAAAGGGGGCACGCCTTCTCTTCGTCCAGATCGCCGGTCTCATCGCCCGGCGGATCGTCACCTACCCGAAGATCGGTGACATGCTGGAGCGCGGGGCGCGCTACGGCCTGATCCGCTTCGGATCCCGGGTCGACGTCTACTTCCCCAAAGGGTCCGATATCCGGGTCCGGGTCGGGGAGCACACGGTATCCGGGGAGACCATTCTGGGATACCTCAAATGAGCGAGCATCCGACCGGATTCGACCCGAGAGAGAGCCTGCGCAAGGGGGTCTACATCCTCCCCAACCTCTTTACAACGGGATCCCTCATCTCCGGTTTCTACAGCATCGTCAAGACCATGAACGGCGATTACCGGGTGGCCGCCTGGTTCATCCTTGTCGCCGCTATTTTCGACGGCCTGGACGGCAAGGTGGCCCGCCTGACGGGGACGACCAGCAAGTTCGGCGTCGAATACGACTCCCTGGCCGACCTGGTCGCCTTCGGCGTGGCCCCCGGGGTTCTCATGTATTCCTGGGCCCTCAAGCCCTTCGGCAAGCTCGGCTGGCTGGCCGCCTTTCTCTACGTGGTCTGCGGGGCGCTGCGCCTGGCCCGTTTCAACGTCCAGGTGACCACCGTGGAATCGAAACGCTTCGTCGGCCTGCCGATCCCCGCCGCGGCCGCCATGGTGGCGGCGTCGGTGCTGCTCTTTTTCCACCTGGGCGGAACCGGGGAGATCGCCAAGAAGGTTTCGGTTCTGGTTCTGATCTACGTGCTCGCCTTTTTGATGGTGAGCAGCATCCGGTTCCATTCCTTCAAAGACCCCGAACTCTTCAAGCGCCAGCCCTTCGGATTTCTCGTCGTGGGGATCTTTTTGATCGTCTGCATCATCGCCATGCCTGAAATCATGCTCTTCTCCCTGATCTTCGGTTACATGCTCTCGGGGCCCATCGGGTACCTCTTCCGCCTGCCACGCGGAAGGAAGAAGGCCTAGGGGCGCGGACCGGGTTTCCGGCAGATCAGATGCCTGTTCGCCGCCGCCGAAAAAATGGAGCATCGAGATCGGCGACGGGCAAAACCCCTTGACAGGCCGCCCCGGCCTTTGCTTTACTCAACGAAACTTCGTTTCAAAGGCGTTGAAGAGGAGTAGTAGGCTCCCCTTCCTGTTGCAGAGAGCCGGCGGTCGCTGCGAGCCGGTACAGGAAAGAGCCGAACTCGCCTCGGAGCCGTGGTCCTGAACAGCGCGTCCCCTCGGGGTTCCGCTCGGTAGGGTCCGCCGCAGGCCCCCGTCAAGGGCAAAAACAAGGGCCCCCCGGATCAGGGGAGCCGAAGCAGGGTGGTACCGCGAAGCTCACAGCTCTCGCCCCTGTACGGGGCGGGAGTTTTTTGTTTCGCGCATCCGTTCTGGTGACTCCGGAAGGTTTGCATGCTCTGAGCCTGACACGGGAAAGGGGGTGGTGGCGTGGAATCGGACCTGGGAGGCCTTGATCTCCCGTTGAGAGGACGTAATCTGGAACATTGCATTTTCCCACACGCACTCCCCCGGCGACCCGAGTCGGCGGCGGACCATAGAGGAGACGGAGCATGAGCGAGCCGAGAAAGATCAAGATTTTCGATACCACCCTCCGGGACGGCGAGCAGTCCCCCGGGGCGAGCATGAACATCGAGGAGAAGCTGCGCATCGCCCATCAGCTTGAGAAGCTGAACGTCGACGTCATCGAGGCGGGCTTTCCCATTGCCTCCGACGGCGATTTCGAAGCGGTGAAGAAGGTCGCCCAGACCATCAAGGGCCCCCAGATCGCCGGGCTCTCCCGGGCCAACGAAATGGATATCGACCGGGCCTGGGAGGCTCTCAAGTACGCCGGAGAGCGGGGCCGCATCCATACCTTCATCGCCACCAGCGACATCCACATGAAGTACAAGCTCAAGATGAGCGAGGAGCAGGTGCTGGAGACGGCGGTCCGGGCGGTCAAAAGGGCCCGGGGCTACACGGCCAACGTCGAATTCTCCTGTGAGGACGCGGTGCGCACCCGGCTTCCCTTTCTCGCCAAGGTGGTCGCGGCGGTGATCGACGCGGGCGCCTCGACGGTGAACATTCCCGACACCGTGGGATACGCCATCCCCTCCGAGTTCGCCGAGATCATCCGCTATCTCAAGCAGAATGTCGCCAACATCGACAAGGCGGTCCTCTCGGTTCACTGCCACAACGACCTGGGGCTCGCCGTGGCCAA
>JBFHXN010000174.1:0-5870 GCA_041598955.1 Desulfuromonadales bacterium
AGCCCTTTCACCCCTCGACGGCGTGGGGCCCGATCAGCTCAAGATCGCAGAGCTGCTGGCCCGTCTCGGAGAGGGAAAGGTGGAGGAGGTGCTGGTCGCCACCAATTTCACCGTCGAGGGGGAAGCCACGGCCCTCTACCTTGCCCGGCTGATCAAGTCCCTCGGGATCCGCGTCACCCGCCCCGCCCACGGCATCCCCATGGGGAGCGACCTGGAGTTCGTTGACGAGGCGACGGTCAACAGGGCGGTGGAGGGGAGGCGGGACGTCTAGCCGCCGGGGATGACGATATCCCTTGTCCAGCCCGTTGTCTTTGACGACCCATGTCGTATACTGGACGGATTCCCAAGGGGGGACGTTTCTCGTCCCTCTCATCTTCTCCCGGAACAACAACGACTTGTGCAGCGCCAGGCTGCGTCGCATCCCCCATACGCTGGTGACAAACCGCAACTCAAGGATCTAGGAGGAAAAGCATGGCTCGGAAAATGGTCAATATCGACGGCAACACCGCTGCGGCGCATGTGGCCCATGCGACCAACGAAGTGATTGCCATCTACCCGATCACCCCCTCTTCGGTGATGGGGGAGATCTGCGATGCCAAAAGCGCCGCCGGTGAGAAGAACATCTGGGGGACGATCCCCAAGGTGGTCGAGATGCAGTCCGAAGGCGGGGCCGCGGGCGCCGTTCACGGGGCCCTGCAGGCCGGCGCCCTGACCACCACCTTCACGGCCTCCCAGGGCCTGCTGCTGATGATCCCCAACATGTTCAAGATCGCCGGCGAGCTCACCCCGACGGTCTTCCACGTGTCGGCCCGGGCCATCGCCGCCCAGGCCCTTTCCATCTTCGGGGACCACTCGGACGTCATGGCCTGCCGTTCCACCGGCTGGGCCATGTTCTGCTCCAACAACGTCCAGGAGGTCATGGACTTCGCCCTGATCTCCACGGCGGCCACCCTGGAGACCCGCGTCCCCTTCCTCCACTATTTCGACGGCTTCCGCACCTCCCACGAGGTCCAGAAGGTCGAGGAGCTCTCCGCCGAGGACATGGCGAAGATGGTCGATGAGAAGCTGGTGCGCGAACACCGCTCCCGCGCCCTCTCCCCGGACCGCCCGGTGCTTCGCGGCACGGCCCAGAATCCCGACGTCTATTTCCAGGGACGCGAGACGGTCAATCCCTTCTACGACAAGGTCACGCCCGCCCTGCAGAAGCAGATGGACAAGTTCGCCAAGCTCACCGGCCGCAAGTACAACCTGGTCGACTACGTCGGGGCCCCCGACGCCGATCGCGTGGTGGTGGTCATGGGAAGCGGCGCCGAAACGGTGCAGGAGCTGGTCGAGTATCTCAACGGCAAGGGGGAGAAGGTCGGACTGCTCAAGATCCGCCTCTTCCAGCCCTTCCCCACCGAGCAGTTCGCCAAGGCCCTTCCGGCCACGGTGAAGAAGCTCGCCGTCCTCGACCGCACCAAGGAGCCCGGCTCCATCGGCGAACCCCTCTACCAGGCCGTGCGCACCGCCATCGGCGAGGCGATGACCGAGAAGATCGGCAACTTGAAGGATTACCCCGTGGTGGTCGGGGGGCGTTTCGGCCTCGGCTCCAAGGAGTTCACCCCGGCCATGGCCAAGGCCGTCTTCGACAACCTCTCCCAGGCCAAGCCGAAGAACCACTTCGTGGTCGGCATCGAGGACGACGTCGCCGGAACCAGCCTGAAGTTCGACCCCTCCTTCAAGGTCCCCCAGAAGCTCTACTCGGCCATGTTCTTCGGCCTCGGCTCCGACGGGACCGTGGGGGCCAACAAGAACTCCATCAAGATCATCGGCGACTCCACCGACAACAACGTCCAGGCCTACTTCGTCTACGACTCCAAGAAGGCCGGCACCATCACCACGAGCCATCTGCGCTTCGGCAAGCAGACCATCCGCTCCCCCTACCTCATCGACAGCGCCGACTTCGTGGCCTGCCACAACTTCTCCTTCCTGGAGAAGTACGACATGCTCAAAAACGCCAAGGAGGGGGCGACCTTCCTGCTCAACTCCCCCTACGGCAAGGATGAGGTCTGGCCCCACCTGCCGGCGGAGGTGCAGAAGCAGATCATCGACAAGAAGCTCAAGTTCTTCGTCATCGACGGCGTGCGCCTCGGCAACGAAATCGGTCTGGGCCCCCGCATCAACGTCATCATGCAGACCGCCTTCTTCAAGATCTCCAACATCATCCCCATCAAGCAGGCCGTGGATGAGATCGAGGACGCCATCGTCAAGAGCTACGGCAAGGCTGGGGAGAAGGTCGTCGCCATGAACAAGGAGGCGGTCTCGGCCGGCCTCAAGAGCATCGAGGAGGTCAAGGTTCCGGCCAAGGCCGACAGCAAGGTGAAGATGAAGACCGGTCTCGGCAAAGAGGCCCCGGCCTTCGTGCGCAAGACCATCGGCACCATCATCGACGGCCTGGGGGATACGGTCCCCGTCTCGGGGATGCCCGTCGACGGCACCTTCCCCACCGCAACCGCCCAGTACGAGAAGCGCAACATCGCCATCGACATCCCCGTCTGGGACGAGGAGCTCTGCATCCAGTGCGGCATCTGCTCCTTCATGTGCCCCCATGCCACCATCCGCATGAAGATCTACGACGAGGCCGCCCTCAAGGGTGCCCCCAAGGGGTTCAAGGCCGTGGCGGCCAAGGGGAAAGGGATGGAGCAGAAGAAGTTCTCCCTCCAGGTGGCTCCGGAGGACTGCACCGGCTGCGGCGCCTGCGTCTTCAACTGCCCGGCCAAGAGCAAGACCGACCCCAACCACAAGGCGATCAACATGCAGTTCCAGGCCCCCCTGCGGGAGCAGGAGGCCAAGAACTGGGACTTCTTCCTCACTCTTCCCGAGACCGACTCGGCCCTGGTCAATCGCGCCACCCTCAAGGGGAGCCAGCTCCTTCCGGCGATGTTCGAATTCTCCGGCGCCTGCGCCGGCTGCGGCGAGACCCCCTTCCTCAAGCTCGCCTCCCAGCTCTTCGGCGACCGGATGCTGATCGCCAACGCCACGGGCTGCACCTCCATCTACTGTGGCAACCTGCCCACCACCCCCTGGACCACCCGCTGGGACGGACGGGGTCCGACCTGGAGCAACTCGCTCTTCGAGGACAATGCCGAGTTCGGGTTCGGCATGCGCCTGGCGGTCGACAAGTTCAGCGAGTACGCCCGGGAGCTCATCGTTCGCCTCAAGAGCTGCAAATGCAAGTCCTGCAAGTCCAACATCAAGCTGATGGATGAGATCCTCGCCGCCGACCAGTCGAGCCAGGAGGCCATCGAGGTCCAGCGGGAGAGGGTCGCCAAGCTCAAGGCCGCCCTCAAGGAGTGCGACGAGCCCGAAGCCAAGGAGCTGATCTCCGTGGCCGACTACCTGGTGCAGAAGTCGGTCTGGATCGTCGGCGGTGACGGGTGGGCCTACGACATCGGCTACGGCGGCCTCGACCACGTCCTCGCCTCCGGGGAGAACGTCAACGTCCTGGTTCTCGACACCGAGGTCTACTCCAACACCGGCGGACAGGCCAGCAAGGCCACTCCGCTGGGCGCCGTGGCCCAGTTTGCCGCCGGCGGCAAGCGCATGCCCAAGAAGGACCTGGGGATGATCTCCATGACCTACGGCAACATCTACGTCGCCAAGGTCTCCCTGGCCAACCCCAACCAGGTGGTCAAGGCCATGCTCGAGGCCGATTCCTTTGACGGACCCTCGATCATCCTGGCCTACTCCCACTGCATCGCCCACGGCATCGACATGACTTCCGCCGTGGAAGGGTGCAAGCAGGCGGTGGCGAGCGGCCACTGGCCCCTCTTCCGTTTCGATCCGCGGCTGGCCGACCAGGGGAAGAACCCCCTGCAGCTCGACTCAAAGGATGCGAGCATCTCCTTCGAGGATTATGCCCTGGCGCAGAACCGCTACCGGGTGCTGCAGAAGTTGGACCCCGAAGTCGCCGGGCAGCTCATGAAGCAGGCCAACAAGGAGACCGCAAGCCGCTTCGATCTCTACAAGAAGCTTGCGGAGATGCGGGCCGACTGCGGCGAGAAAAAGTAGCCTCCCGCAGCGGGAAAAAATGAAGCAACCGACTCCCGGCGGCTGGTCCGCCGGGAGTTTTTTTGTTCGTACGGGGTTCACTTGGCTTCATTGGAACGGAGATTGCAGTTTGCCGGGGGTCGAAGGGCGGCTGTCGAAATCTTGACATGGTGCGGGGCGGCAAGACGCCCCTCCCATGGTCCGGAAGCCTCCCCCCTGGAAGCCACGTCCCGGGCAGGTCGGAGAGGGAAAACTCCTTGATATGCCGGGGGACAAGTGCTATAAACATTCACTGGCGCGGGAACTTCAGCAAGGAGTGTCTTCATGTATGGTCCCCAGTCGTCCTTCGTCATGTACGACGAGGAACTCAGGAAGATCAACGCGATCTCGGAAAAGCTGCTTCGGGAGTCCAATTCCAAGGTCATCTTCCTGGTCGACAAGAACGGCCAGTTGATTACCGCGGTCGGCGAGACCGAGCATCTCGATACCACCAGCCTTGCTTCTCTTACGGCAGGCAATATCGCCGCCACCGGGGGACTCGCCAAGCTGATCGGCGAGAAGGAATTCTCCATCCTCTTCCACGAGGGGGAGAAGGACAACATCCACATCTCGATCATCGGCGGTCGGGTGATCCTGGTGGTCATCTTCGATCAGCGCAGCAGTCTCGGCCTGGTCCGCCTGCGGGTCAAGAAGGCCGGCGACGAGCTGGCGACGATTTTTGAGGATCTGGCCCGCAAGGCCGCCGAGCAGGAAAAGGGAGGTGGCGCCGGCAGCCCCTTCGCCGAGATTACCGACGACGACATCGACAATCTCTTCAGCTGAAGGGTAGGGCGGCATGTCTTTTATCAATTACGCCTCGCGCGAAATCAACTGCAAGATTGTCTATTACGGTCCGGGTCTCTGCGGCAAGACGACCAATCTCCAGTTCGTCTACCAGAAGACCGCCCCCGATGCCAAGGGGAAGATGATCTCCCTGGCCACCGAGACCGAGCGCACGCTTTTCTTCGACTTCCTCCCCCTCGCTCTCGGCGAGATCCGGGGCTTCAAGACCCGCTTTCACCTCTACACCGTACCGGGGCAGGTTTTCTACGATGCCTCCCGCAAGCTGATCCTCAAGGGGGTCGACGGGGTAGTGTTCGTGGCCGACTCCCAGGAGGAGCGTCTCGACGCCAACATCGAGAGCCTGGAGAACCTCAAGATCAACCTCGAGGAGCACGGCTACAAGCTCGACGAGCTCCCCTACGTGGTCCAGTACAACAAGCGGGACCTCCCCAATGTCAACTCCGTGGAGGAGCTGCGCAAGCTGCTCAATCCCTCGGCGGTCCCCGACTTCGAGGCCTGCGCCACCACCGGTGAAGGGGTCTTCGAGACTCTCAAGGCGGTGGCCAAGCTGATTCTGGTCAATCTCAAGAAGGGGGCCGGTGGGTAGCCCCGAGGGTCCTCAATGCTCCTGCGAAAGACGCTCCCGCGAGTCATCGGCTCGCGGGTTTTTTTATGCCTGCGCCCCGAAGAGTGAAAGGGGCATCCGAGAACAGGTGTCGATCAATCTCCCGCAGCCTACTGTGGCCCCCTGCCCACCGTCGTTCCCGGTCTGAAGGGACGGAAAAACGTGCTTGACTTTGCCGAGGCGGAGGTTGTATAAACACAACTCGTCTCAGCAATCTGGAGACCATTCCTCGGTAGCTCAGTCGGTAGAGCAGGTGGCTGTTAACCACCCTGTCGCTGGTTCGAGTCCGGCCCGGGGAGCCAGCAAGGACAGAGGCGGGCACTCTTCTTAGAGTTGCCCGCCTCTTTTTTGTGGATATTCCATGTCATCCTTGTGCAGGGGATGGAGAGCA
>JBFHXN010000175.1:0-5855 GCA_041598955.1 Desulfuromonadales bacterium
CGAGCAGGGCGGCCATGTCGGCCGGCCCTTCCAGGCGGTGCACCTCCAGATCCTCCCGGTCGAGGGTGACCTCTTCTCCGGCCACCTCGCTCAGGATCGTCTGAACGAGTTCTGGGGTGAGTTTCGCAGGATCAACCCGCAGCACCAGGTGGTTCCCCTCGGTCTGAAGGCTCCCCTCGAGGCTCTTCTTCATCCGATTGAGCTTATCTTTGGTCCTCTGCCCACCGGGAAGGTAAATGGCCCCCGTGGAGAAGTCGATGGCAAAGGCGACCAGCCCCGGCACGACAAAGAGGAGCAGTCCGATACCGTTGAGAATGGCGACCACCGGATCGATCTCCCCCTTGGTCTGACCCCGGCGCTCGGGATAGATGATGGTTCCGCAGGCGGCGAGCTGGAAGACCAGCAGGGCGCCAAGGGCGAGGGCCAGCAGTCGGCTGAAGGCATTCTTGAGAAACATCGTCATGTCGCTCCCTGGTGGTGGGCTCCTGAGGCCCGGTGGGGTTTGCCCGAACAGGCACACACATTATAATGACATCAGGGAAAAATCAAGACCTCCAGAACGACTTCGGTCGGGGAGATGTGGATTGGACAAGTTCATGAAAAGATTGGAGCGCATGCCTCCCGGGAGGGTCTGCCTCTTCAGCCTCGCCTCCCTGCTGGGGGTGGCGGCGGCCGACTACATCTCCGGCCCCGAGCTCTCCCTCTCCATCTTCTACGTCGCCCCGGTGGCCCTCGCCGCCTGGTGCGGGGGGAGGGTGACAGGGCTTTCTCTCTCCCTGGCGGCTTCGGCGGCCTGGCTGTCGGCAGACCTCGCCTCGGGCTTTGTCTTTTCCCACCCCGTCGTCCCCTACTGGAATGCCCTGGCACGGCTGGCGGTCTTCGCCCTCATCGCCGCCCTCTCCGCCGGCCTGCGGCGGCGCCTCACCGAGGAGGCGGTCCGGGCCGGGACCGATCCCCTGACGGGGCTGGCCAACAGCCGCTCCTTCTACCGGATGGCCGAGGCGGAAATCGACCGGGCGAGGCGCTACGGCCATCCCTTCAGCCTGGCCTACTTCGACCTCGACAATTTCAAGCAGGTCAACGACAGCGGGGGGCATACGGCCGGGGACGACCTGCTGCGGCAAATCGCCTCGGTGATGCGCGGGTGCGTCCGTCAGACCGACCTCGCGGCGAGGATGGGGGGGGACGAATTCGCCATCCTCTTCGTCGAGACGGGGGAGGAGGATGCCGCGGCGGCCCTGGAGAAGATCCGCTCCGCCCTGCGGGAGGCGCTGAGGGAGACCCCCTGGCCCGTCACCTGCAGTGCCGGCCTGGTGACCTTTCTGACCCCCCCGGCGGGGGTTCGGCAGATGGTCCGCCTCGCCGACGACCTGATGTACCGGGTCAAGGCCGAGGGGCGCGACGGCGTGCGCCGCTCGACCTGGGCCGGGGAGGAGGGGATGCTATAATGGAGGTGCTCCCTTCTTCGCAGGGGAGCGACATTTTCGCTGCGAAAGGAGAATTTTATGGAACGCAGAGAAGCCTACCAACAGAAGATCGAAGCCCAGTTCAGGGAATGGGATGCCAAGCTTGACGTTCTCGAGGCCAAGGCCGATAAGGCCAAAGCAGAGGCCCGGATCGAATACCAGAAGAAGATCGAGGAGCTGAAGGCGAAGAAGGAGGAGCTTTCCGCCACGCTCAGGGAGCTCTCCCGGGGCGGGGAGACGGCCTTCGAAAATCTCAAGGGGAAGCTGGACGATGGGGTCGAGGCGATCCAGAGGGGCCTGGACAAGGTCCGCGAAAAGCTTCACTGACCTTTCCGCAAGAGGTTGACATCCCGTGAGGTGTTGTTATTTTTAATGTCTGTTTCTCCCGGTGCGGGGCCGAAGGATTCATGGTACGGACCCGGCCGGGAATCCCCTCAAGGAGGACGATCATGAAAAGACTGGCAGTGGTGGCCCTGGCGCTTCTGTTTGTTGTCGGATGCAAGGGGGAGACCCCCCAGGCCGGCGAGAAGGCGGCCGCGGGCAAATCGGGCGCGACCCGTTTCGTGACCATCGGCACCGGCGGCGTGACCGGCGTTTACTACCCGACCGGCGGCGCCATCGCCAAGCTGGTCAACACCAAGCGCGACCAGTACAACCTGCGGGTCACGGTGGAATCGACCGGCGGCTCGGTCTTCAACGTCAACTCCCTGATGGCCGGCGACATCGAGCTCGGGGTGGTTCAGTCCGACCTGCAATACCAGGCCTACAAGGGGATGGGGGAGTGGGAAGGCAAGCCCCAGGAGAAACTGCGGGCCGTCTTCGCCATCCACCCCGAGGCGGTGACCATCCTCGCCGCCGCCGACAAGAAGATCAACGGCGTGGCCGACCTCAAGGGGAAGATCGTCAACATCGGCGCCCCCGGCACCGGGCAGCGGGTCAACGCCCTCGACCTCTTCCGCGTGGCCGGCATCGACGCCGACAAGGACATCACCGCCGAGGGGACCAAGCCCGCCGAGGCCGCCGGGCTTCTGCAGGACGGCCGCATCGACGCCTACTTCTACACCGTGGGGCACCCCAACGGTTCGGTCAAGGAGGCCGTCGCCGGGGCCCGCAAGGTGACCTTCGTCCCCGTGGCCGAGTCGATGATCAAGGAACTGGTCGCCGGCCAGCCCTACTACGCCCCCGCCATGATCCCCGTGGCCCAGTATCCCGGCGTGGCGAATCAGGCCGACGTGCCGACCTTCGGCGTCAAGGCGACCATCTGCACCTCCGCCGACGTTCCCGAGGACGTCATCTACACCATCACCAAGGAGGTCTTCGAAAACGTCGAGGAGCTCCGCAAGCTCCACCCGGCCCTCGAAGTCCTGACCAAGGAGAACATGCTCGAGGGCCTCTCGGCCCCCTTCCATCCCGGGGCCGAGAAATACCTCAAGGAGGCGGGGCTGCTCAAGTAGCCCGGTCCTCGCGAACCACGGGGGGCGCGGTCATACCGCGCCCCCTTTTTTGGCAACGGACCGGCCCGGCTGGAGGGGCAGGGGCGGAAACCCGGACGGGGAGTCTCTATGTCGCCTGAGAAACGCAACATCCAGGACGAAGGGCTGGCAGCGGCCCAGCGCATGAAGGAGGAAGAGGAACTCGGCCTGCGGCGCCCCCGGGGGCTGCGCCGCTTCCTGGTGCCGACGGTGGCCCTGAGCTGGTCGCTCTTCCAGCTCTCCCTCTCGAGCTGGCTGCTGCTCGACTCGACCATCATCCGGGCCATCCACCTCGCCTTCGCACTGACGATCGTCTTCTGCTCCTACCCCACCCTCAAGCGGGAGGTGCGCATCCCCGGCCTGCGCTGGCTGGGGGAGAAGCACACCATCCCCATCCCCGACATGATCATCGCCCTGGCCGCGGCCGGAGCGGCCCTCTACATCGCCATCGACTACGAGGGGATCGCCGGGCGGGTGGGGAGCCCCAACACCCGCGACATGGTCATCGGGATCTTCCTGGTCCTGATCCTGCTCGACGCGGCCCGGCGGGTGATCGGGCCGGCCCTGCCCTTTATCGCAGGCCTCTTCACGGCCTACGCCTTCCTCGGCCCCTACATGCCCGACTTTCTGGCCTTCAAGGGGGTCAGCCTCTCCCGGTACGTGAGCCAGATCTCCCTGACCACCGAGGGGATCTACGGCATCCCCCTCGACGTCTCGGCCCGGATCGTCTTTCTCTTCGTGCTCTTCGGCTCCATGCTCGACAAGGCGGGGGCGGGGAGGTTCTTCATCGACCTGGCCATGAGCCTGCTGGGGCGCTACAAGGGGGGGCCGGCCAAGGCGGCCGTTCTCTCCAGCGGCATGACGGGGATGGTTTCAGGCTCCTCCATCGCCAACGTCGTGACCACCGGCACCTTCACCATCCCCCTGATGAAGAAGGTCGGCTACCCGGCGAAAAAGGCGGCGGCCATCGAGGTGGCGGTCTCCACCAACGGACAGCTGATGCCCCCCATCATGGGGGCGGCGGCCTTCATCATCGCCGAGTATGTCAACATCCCCTACCTCGAGGTCTGCAAGGCCGCCGCGGTACCGGCCTTCGCCTCCTACGCCGCCCTCTTCTACCTGACCCACCTGGAGGCCTCCAAGCTCGGGATGAAGGGGCTTCCCAAGGCCGAGCTGCCCCTCTTTTTCCGGACTCTCGGCAACGGACTCCACTACCTGCTGCCGATCTTCATGCTCCTCTACGAGCTGATCATCCCCCGCCACTCCCCAGACTTGGCGGCCTTCCGCTCCCTGCTGGTGCTGGTGGTGATCATGCTGCTGCAGCACGTCGTGCGCCACCGCCGGGAGGGGCTCTCGGTGGTGGAAGGGGTGAAGCTGGGCGCTCTGGATGTCCTGAACGGGCTTATCTCCGGGGCCCGGAACATGGTCAGCGTGGGGGTGGCAACCGCTTCGGCGGGGATCATCGTCGGCGTGGTGACCATGGGGCTGGGGGGGCTGATCACCGGCATCATCGACACCCTGAGCATGGGGAACCTGGTTCTGATGCTGATCATCACGGCCATGGCCAGCCTGATCCTGGGGATGGGGCTCCCCACGACGGCCAACTATATCGTCATGGCCTCGCTGACCGCTCCGGCCCTGGTGACCATCGCCGGGTACCAGGGGTTTGCCGTCCCCCTCATCGCCGCCCACCTCTTCGTCTTCTACTTCGGGATTCTCGCCGACGACACCCCTCCGGTGGGTCTGGCGGCCTACGCGGCGGCGGCCATCGCCAAGAGCGACCCCATTGCCACGGGCCTGCAGGGCTTCATGTACGACATCCGCACGGCGGTGCTCCCCTTCATGTTCATCTTCAACACCGACATGCTGCTGCTCGGCATCGACAGCTTTCCCCTGGCCATCTACATCTTCGCCATGACCTGCGTCGGCATGTTCGCCTTCGCCTCGGCCACCCAGGGGTGGTTCATCGTGCGCAACCGCTGGTATGAGCTCCCCTTTCTGATCTGTGTGGCCCTGATCATGTTCCGGCCGGGGTTTTTCGCCCGTTTCGTCGGCATCGACAACCACTACCTGAGCTACCTGGTCGGGCTCGCCCTCTGGGGCGCCATCTTCGCCTGGCAGAAGCTGCGCTCGGGTGCGTGGGGACGCCCCAAGGCCCAAGGAGGTGAGGCATGATTCCCTCGTATCACACCATTCTCTACGCCACCGATCTCTCGGCCAACGCCGCCCACGCCTTTCGCCACGCCATCGCCCTGGCCCGCTGCCACGAGGGACGTATCCACATCCTCCATGTCCTCCCGGAGATCGAACCGGCGGTCCTCAACTACGTCTCCACCGTGATGGGGGAGGACCGGCTCACCGACCTGGAGCTTTCCCACAAGGATGAGGTCCGGGCCGAGATCCGCGACCGGCTCGCCCGCTTTGCCAAGGAGGAGCTCGCCGATCACCCCGAGGACCTGGAGCGCATTGCCGAAATCGAAATCCACCACGGCAGCCCGGCGGGGCAGATCCTGGAGGCGGCCGACCGCATCGACGCCGACCTGGTCGTTCTCGGCAGCCACGGAAAGGGGAGGCTCAAGTATGCCTTTCTCGGGAGCGTGGCGGAGAAACTGCTGCGCAAGAGCCATCGGCCGGTCCTGGTGATCCCCCTGCCCCATTCCTGAAGGGGGGGACCTCCGATGGGGAAAAGAAAGGAGCAAGGGATGGATAAGGAAGGAGCCTCACCGGAAGAGAAGGCCCGGGCCCTGGGGATCAACCACGTGGCCCTGGAAGTCGGCGACCTGGAGGAGGCCCTGGTTTTCTACGGCAGCCTATTCGAGCTCAGGCTGAGGGGGCGCACGACGGCCATGGCCTTTGTCGACCTCGGAGACCAGTTCATCGCCCTTGCCGAGTCACGGGACCGGGTGCCGGAGGGCGC
>JBFHXN010000176.1:0-5838 GCA_041598955.1 Desulfuromonadales bacterium
AAGACCCACGGTGCGACCTGGACCCTGAGCCACCGTCCCTTCGCCAAGGGGCCGTCCATGGACTGCTCCGCCTGCCACCAGCAGGAATACTGCCTCGAATGCCACAAGTCGGGCTTCGCCGACGAACAGGGGGACTTCGGCAACGACATGCTCAACGTCCACCGCAGCGACTTCACCGTCACCCACCCCATCGCCGCCCGCACCGACCCCCAACTCTGCTCGAGCTGCCACGAGAACCGCTTCTGCGCCGATTGCCACGACGGGTTCCGCTTCCGCACCGGGGACATCGGAGGCGCCTCCCACCGGCGCACCTTCGACCTCGGCTTCCCCAACGCCGACATCACGGCCATTCACGCAGGCATCAGCAACATCCAGCTCTGTGACGCCTGCCATGCCCCAGGCTCGGTAGCCCCCAACATACACACCTGGCAAACCGACCACGCCCGGGAGGCCCGCAAAAACCTGGCAAGCTGCCAGGCCTGCCACCCTGATGGGAATACCTGCCTGAAATGCCACAGCGCAAAGTCCGGGGTGGTCGGATTCAATCCCCATCCCAAGGACTGGAACGACTTCAAGGACCGCCTCAAGCGAGCTACTGACGGACGAACCTGCCGCAAATGCCATTGATAAAGAGCCTGCCCAACCCACACAAGGAGGTAATCATGCCTGCAAAGAAGTTGGCCATCCTGGCCGCATCGCTGCTTCTGTTAAGTGCCTGGGGCTGCGGCAGCAGCCGAGACTCGGACGGGAGCGCCGCCGGCGTCGGTACGTCAGTCCAGGCCCTCGGCGTCGGTAACTGTAATATCTGCCACGCCGCAATCGTAAACACCTGGATTGCCGGAGCCGCCCACAACAACAGCAACAGCACCCCCGACCAGACCTTCTTCGGACACACCCCCGTCACCGACTGCACGGTCTGTCACGACCCCACCGGGGACAGCGCCAACCTGCTGCCGGAATTCGGCCTGGCGACCCGCCCGGTGGTCGGATGCGAAGGGTGCCACGGCAACGGTGGCGCCCACCGGGGCATCGGCCCTATCCCCTATCCCGAACCGAACGCCGCCCGCTGCAGCACCTGCCATAACACCCCGGATCATCCGGGAACTCTCGGGGACCAGTACTTCGCCTCCAAGCATGCCGTGTCGGATCATGACGGCCCCCCCCGCTGCCAGCGCTGCCACACCCACGAAGGGGCTCTGCTCGCCCTGCAGTATAACTTCACCGGCGACAAGGCGGTCATGGACGCCAACGTCAACGGCCAGCCGGAACTGCCTGAAGATCAAACGGGCTCCATCACCTGCGCCACCTGTCATGACCCCCACGACGGAGGCGAGCTGCGCATCGACGCGGCCTGGAATCCCCCCATCCCGGCGCCTCCCGGCTCAGGCAACGACCAGTTCCGTCTCTGCACGAGTTGCCATACCCTCTACAATGCCGCCGGGACCCTGGTGACCTCCGGCAGTGGCGTCTTCAGCACCTCGGCCTTCTACCATGACACCGCCTGGTACAGGATCATCGCCACCACCCACTACGACAATCCGGCGACCGGCTCCGTGGGAACCACTGATGTCGAAACCCCCATCGAGGGCTACGTCCTTCGCCTGGGGAGCGCCGACCCCTGCTTCGACTGCCACGGCCACGAGGCCAAGACCAACACCCGCCCCCGCAACCCCGCCGACCCGAGCACCATCCACACCCAGTGGGCCAGCTCGGGGCACGGTGGCGGACTGTTCAAGCAGAAACTCGCCGCTGCCGCCGCCCTGGGGGATGGAGTCGACCCTTCCACGGCCCCCCGCTCCACCGCCACCGTCGACGCCATCATGACCGCCGCTGCCGACGACACCTCCGGCATCGGTTGGACCCACTACAACTGGGACCGCACGGGGCGCGCCACCTGCCAGCGCTGCCACACCGCCACGGGGGCCATGAACTTCCTGAACAACCCCACCGGCTACGTCGCTGCCAACAACGACTTCAGCCATTTGGCCAGCTTCAACCTGACCAACGGCTCGCCCCAGAACGAAATGCTCTACTGCTGGGGCTGCCACAGTAATGCGGGAGAAGGGGATCTGCGCAACCCCGGAGCCCTCTCCTTCACCTACACCAACGGGGCGGCGGTGACCTTCCCCGACGTGGCCGGCTCCAACGTCTGCATGGCCTGCCATACCGGACGGGAAAATGGCGACTCCATCAAGCTCGATCCCGACGCCGACGGCATTCGCGGCTTCATCAACTCCCACTACCTGACCGCCGGCGGGACCGTCTTCACCACCAGCGGCTACGAATATGCCGGCCGCAACTACAACAACGTCAGTTTCTATGAGCACGACCTGGTCGGGTCCACCGCCGCCAATGGCACCGGCGAAAACGGTCCCTGCGTCGGTTGCCACATGTCGACGGGGGAGAGCCACCTCTTCCTGCCCGTGGCAAAGGATGTCGCTGGCAACATCACGGCCATCACCTCAACGGTTTGCGCAAAGTGCCACACGGGGAGCTTCGCCCTGACCCCCACGGTGCTCATGGACGAGGAGCACGAATACATGGCCTCCCTTGAGGTGCTGAAAGCGGCCCTGGCCAGCAAGGGAATGTTCTTTGCCAACTCCTTCCCCTATTTCCACAATGACACCAACGCCAACCAGATTCTCGATCCGGCCGAGATCATCTCCAGCAACGGATTCACCAACTGGGCCGGCGTTTACACCTTTACCTTCTGGAAAGAAACCATGGGGGCCGCCTTCAACGCCAACCTGCTTCTTCACGATCCGGGCGGCTATGCGCACAACCGCTTCTACGCCAAGGGGCTGATCTGGGATTCCATCGATTTCATCGACGATGGCCTGCTTAACAACTCGGTGCCGGCGACCATCACCGCCCTCACTGCAACCCCGGACCTCCTCGACACCACCGTTGATACCGCGACCGCTTCGGCGGCCCAAACCTACCTGGGTTCGACCAGACCGGGTGATGCCAACCGTCTCCCCTGACCCTGACGACATTCCATTGACGATTGATGCCCCCGCTTCGGCGGGGGCATTTTTTTACCCGAATTCAAAAAGACCCAAAAAAGAGGGGGAGGGCGCCCCTGAGCGCCCTCCCCCTCTTTTCCCAACTCCGACCCTTCAGAACCCCTCAGCGCATCGCCATCCAGATCCCGACCAGCACCGCCAGAGCGACGACGGCCCCGATGATGATCGCCCACTGGGGCCCGGAAGACGCCTCCGGCTTCTCGGCCTCCTCGATCTGCCCCACGACGGGAAAACGCTCCACGACGCTGCGCACATGGGGCGCTTTTTTGAGTTCCTCGGTCAGGTCGGCCCCGGCCTGGTGCTCCCCCTGGTGGTCTCCCCCCTTCCATAAATCGCTCCCGGTCACATCATAGACGGTACCGCCGACGGCGACATAGGCCTTGCGCCCTTCGCGCCCGTCGTTGCGAGCAAGCTCCTCCCTGGTCATGTTCTCCTCCAGTCTTTTCAGGTGGTTGGATGTTTCTGCGCCCTCCGGTCCGCTGACCGGCAGAGGTCTATTTATACCCGCCGTCAGGGTGGCGGTCAATTCCGCGACCCTCCTTAATCATGGCAAATCGAAAAAATTTCTTTGTTTTTGTTCATCTTTTTGCGACAATCCCCCGCAAAGGAACGGATTTTGCTTTTGGGGTATTCCAGCACCCGATTTTCCGCAGGTTACCGCACCCGAGGGAGGCCGTCCTGAAACCGTTCATCAAGAGAGCAAACCCGTCCAGCCTGACCGGGATCTGCGCCAGCGGCGAGGGCCTGAGCCTCGCGCGGGTCGTGCGGCGGGGAAGCAAGCCCCCCCGCCTCGAGCTCTGCGAGTTCGTCGAGTGTCAAAACAATGACAGGGAGCAGCGCCTCCAGGAGACGATAAAGCGGCACGGCCTGAGCCGGGGGCACTCGATCGGGGTCATGGAAACGGGCAGCTACAACCTGCTGCAGGTCACCCCCCCGGCCGTACCCGAAGCGGAGATGAAAGAGGCGGTCCGCTGGCAGATCAAGGACCTCATCGATTATCCCCTCGCCGAGGCGGTGACAGACCTCTTCCAGGTTCCGAACATCGGCTCCCGCGGTCGCCCCCCCATCGCCTACGTGGTGGCCGCCCGCCTGGCCCGGGTGAAGGAGCAGGCCAGGCTCCTCAAAAGCGGACGGCTCAAGGTCAACGCCATCGACATCCCCGAACTGGCCCTGCGCAATGTGGCCGCCCTCCTGCCGGCCGATGCCCGGGGGATGGCCCTGCTCCACATCGGACCCGAGCGGGGGCTGATCACCGTCACCAAGAACGGCTCCCTCTTTTTGACCCGCAACGTGAACCTCGGCAGCCGCAAGCTCTCCGCCCTGGCCGCCGAAACCCCGGCCGATTCCCCCCAGCCTTCCGCCCAGCTCCAGGACCTGCTCGAATCTCTGGTGCTTGAAATCCAGCGCAGCCTCGACTTCTTCGAAAGCCAGTTTTCCCAGCCCCCGGTGGGCGCCCTGGTGGTGGCTCCCACCGAAGACGACATCCCCGGGCTGATCCCCTATCTCGACCGCTCCCTCGCCGCGGCGGCGACACCCCTGGATCTCGCGGAGGTCATGGATCTCCCCACCGACGACCCGGCCCTGCTGTCGCGGTGCCTGACAGCCATCGGAGCCGCCCTTCGCATCGAACAGGCCACCCCATGAACCAGCAGATCAATCTCTACCAGCCGCAGCTCTGGGAAAAGAAACCGCCCCTGCCGGGATCGACCATCCTTCTGGTCGGGGTTCTGGCCCTGCTGCTCATCCTCCTGCTCTCCGCCCTGACCTCCTGGCGACAGGGGGGCCTGGAATCGGATCTCGCCCTTCTCGAGGCACGGCAGAAGGAGGCGATCGACCGGATCGCCGAGGCCCAGAGCAAGTACCCTCCCCGCCAGAAGGACCCGGCACTGGAGGCGCAGATCGCCACCCTGACCGGGGAACGCAACGCCCTCATCCCTCTCTTCGACCTGCTCGCCACGGGGAAGCTCGGCAACACCCGCGGCTTCTCACCCCTCCTCGCGGGGCTGGCTCGCCAGGGGGAAAAGGAACTCTGGCTCAGGCGGGTCACCCTGGAGATCGGCGGAGAGCAGCTTGTTCTCGAAGGGAGCGCCCTCAGGCCCGAAATCGTCCCCCGCTATCTTCAGCAGCTCTCCCGGGAGGAGGCCTTCTCCGGCCGGGAATTCTCCTCCCTGAAAATGAACCGTCCCGAGGAACATCCCGGAAGGGTCGATTTTCTCCTTCGCACCACCCCGGAGGTGAAGCGATGAGTTCGGAGACCAATCCCGTCAAAAACCTGACAGACCGTCTCGACCGGCTGACACCCCGGGAGCGCGGGCTGATCCTCTTCGCCCTGCTCGCCCTGCTCTTCATCCCCTGGTACGCCTTCTACCTCGAGCCTTCCCAGGCCCGGGCCAAGGCCATCCAGAAATCGATCGGCCAGCAGAAGGGGCAGGTGGCCGAACTCGAAGCCCAGGCCGAAGCGATCCTCGCCCTCCACCGCCAGGACCCCGACCAGGAGAACCGACGCCGCGCGGAGCAGCTCAAAAAGGAACTCGAACAGCTCCACGGCGGCCTGGGCAAGCTCACCCTCGACCTCATCCCCCCCCAGGAGATGCCCAAGGTGCTCGAGGAAGTGCTGACCCGCAACTCGACCCTGCGCCTGGTGCGCCTGGGGAAGCTGGAAACCACCCCCCTGCTCGGATCCGCCGCCGAGACGGCCGAGGAGACTTCCGGCAGGGGCCCCAACCTCTACCGCCACACCCTGCAGATGGAATTGGAGGGGAGCTATCTCGACACCCTGAGCTACCTGAAGTCCCTGGAGCAGCTCCCCCGC
>JBFHXN010000177.1:0-5827 GCA_041598955.1 Desulfuromonadales bacterium
CTCCAGCGCTTCGGGGGCCCTGACCCCGGCCTATGCCACCGCCAACCCCGGCACCTGCTCCGCCACCTACTGCCACTCGAGCGGGAACAAGCGGGGAGGGACCTACAGCCCCGCTGCCGTCACCTGGGCCGGGGGTAAAAATACCATCATGATCAGCGGCAGCCGCTGCCAGTCCTGCCACGGCAACAGCAGCGCCACCATGACCACCAAGCAGAACACCTCCACCCACGGTGCGCACCTGGCCAAGGGGTATGCCTGCAATGTCTGCCACCAGCAGACGGCCACCAGCGCCACGGCCCTGGCCACAGGAGCCATCGGAGGCAAGCACGTCGACGGCACCGCCGACGTGGTCTTCGACGGCACCTTCAACCTGGGGGCCGCCAACCTCACCTTCGCCGTGCCGGGGTACGACGGACCCTCCGGAACCTGCGGGGTCTACTGCCACTCCAACGGAAGGGGGACGGTGGTCACCACCCCCGACTGGGATCTCCCCGCCAGCGGCCAGTGCGGCGCCTGCCATGCGGCAAGCGGCTCCTCCCTGGGAGGGTCCCATCCCCGCCATGTCTCCGACGCCGACGGGCCCAAGCTGAGCTGCAGTTCGTGTCACGGCGCCGGGGCCGGCTCGGGGAGCCACGCGAGCCACGTCGACGGGGCCCTCGACGCCCCGGCCCAGTCGGTCTGCAACGCCTGCCACGGCGTCGATGCCGGTGCCCCCTACAACGAGCCCCAGCCCGTCTGGGGGGACCCGGCGAGCATCGACTGCAAGACCTGCCACACCGGCCCGACCCAGTCGGTCTTCACCGTCGGGGCCTCGACCTACAGCGCCGCCGGGGTGAACGCCAAGCTCTATCACTCCGCTCAGGGGCACGGCAAGGCCGGCGTCGGCCGGGACTGCGTCGCCTGCCACGATGGAGTCTCCGCCGGGCACTTCGACGCCGTCAAGACCGACAACCGCCTGCTCACCCTGAACCCCGGCGCGGTCGTCTACAGCGCGGCGAACCCGACGCCCTTCTGCTCCTTCTGCCACACGGGGGTCACCGAGAACAACCACTACGCCAATACCCAGACCGCCGGCGGCCTCAGCAACGACGGCAACCGCTGCAACATCTGCCACGATCCCCATGGGCAGATCGACGTCACCGCCGTCGGTCTCGACGCCATGCTGGTCAGCCGCATCGGCAGCCGCGACGTGGTGGGTTTCACCGACAAGGCTCTGCGGGGGAGCTACATCCGCACCACCCTGAGCGCCGGGGAATATCGGGGGATCTGCCAGGTCTGCCACGATCCGGCGGAGGTGGGGGTCTTCAACCGCACCACCCAGAGCGATGCCACCCACTTCAGCGCCTCGGGGGCCTGCATCACCTGCCACAAGCACGACAACACCCCGGGCTTCAAGGCGAGCTGCACCACCTGCCACAACAACGGCATCGACGACGGACAGCTGATCAACGCCGCCCCGGCCACCGGGTCCCACGCAAAGCACCTGGCCAACACCACCCTCGCCAACGAGTTCGTCCACAAGACGCGCCTGTGCGAGGAGTGCCACGGGGCGGGGGCAGACAGCGCAGCCCACGCCGGGCACAACAACGGCAGCCCCAGCTTCGGGAGCCGCATGACCAGTTACGCCGGCGCCACACAGACCTGCGTCAACACCTGCCACGAGGCCGCCCGCACCGGCATGTGGGCCGTAACCGGCACCACCCGCTGCTCCGACTGCCACCGCAACAACGGCGCCGGAAGCTACATCGGACCCACCATGGTCTGGCCGGCCAACAACGCCACCGGAAAGATGACCGGCTACGGCTCCCACCTGGTGGCAAGCGCAGGTGACCCGGCCATCACCACCTCCACCAACTGGGAGACCCAGTGCCGCCGATGCCACCCCTACCACACCGGAGGGGTGACGGTGCCCCTCCCGGCGGCCTCCTGGGACAACCCCGGGACCGCCGCCGTCGAGACCACCAACATGCGCACCCAACTCGGCATCAACTACACCCTGACCGGCGGGATCCACCTCGGGGGCACCTCCACCGTCGGCAGTACCACCGAGGCCGACATCTGCTGGAACTGCCACGGCACCAGCGAAACAATCAACGAGTGGGGATACAACGCCGACACCAACGGGGCAACCTTCCCGACCACCCTCATCCCCGACCGCAACAGCGTCAGCCAGGGAACCCACAACCACGGCTACATCTACACCACCAGCGCCCGTACGACCAAGGCGAAAGCCTGGGTCGATCCCACAGGCCTCGGCTATTGGCACCAGGACGGCTATACCGATGCCGCCAAGCTCCAGCGGCGGATCACCTCGGTCCACTCGGCCAACGTCAACGCCGCCGGAGTCTCGAGCGTCGCCACCGCCGTCAACGCCAGCGGGGTGATCACTCCGGTTGCCCAGGAGCCGCCGGCAGCCATCCGCTGCACCTACTGCCACGATGTCCACGACCTCAACAGGGCGGTAAGCGATGCCTCCTCGGGCCGCCCCCTCTTGCGGGGGAGCTGGATGGGCAACCCCTATGCGCCTGACCTGCCGCCGCTCACCGGCTACACCTATCCGACGAGCGACATGTTCACCAACAACGGCAACTTCTTCGGCAAGCCGAGGCTTTTCAGCACGAGCGTTGGCAAAGGGGGGTACTTCCTCGACGCCAACAGCGGCCGCCCCACCACCAACGCCAGCTACGATACCCTGGCGGAGACGGCAGGCATCTGCACCCTCTGCCACGGAAGCAACGTCGACACCATGGACTACTACACAGGCAGCAAACTCTGGCGCAGCGACCAGGCCAACGGTCACGCCAACGCAGCCCTGGGCGGCGGAGGGGCCGCCGCTGCCAACGCCCGCAACCTCTTCGATGCCCGCAGGGGGACCGCCAGCTATCCGGGGCTGATGGCCGTCTACATGGGAAGCCAGGACGGCCTCTGGCTGAGGGTGGCCTCGCCCACAAACGTCACCCACAACTACGGCGTCGACACCTTCCAGCCCAACGCCACCTGGACCGGGGGGACGAGCTACCAGAACGTCCCCGCCGGTTCCAACGGCGTCGAGCCGAAGACGGGCGGCGTACATGCGGCCTGGAATCCCAGCGAGCCGGCCAACAGCGGCCGGGGGGGCTACACCAAAGCCGGGGCCGGAATCCCGGCCCAGAACACCGGGTGGTATGGCGGCACGCCCAAGACCCAGACCTCACTGCCGGCCCAGTTCTACACCTGGTACAGCGCCACCGGCATCGGTCACGACGGCAGCGGCAGCGGCCGGGCCCACAGCTTCACATGCTCCAAGTGCCACAGCCCCCACGCCACGGGACTGCCGGTACTTCTGACCACCAACTGCCTTGACGTTCAGGCGGCAAACTGGGGCAATACCACCTACGGCCCCAACGCCACCAGCACCTGGGGATACAGGGTGGCCAACAACTGCCACCGCAAGGAAAGCACGGCGACCGGCTGGCACCGGCTGGCGCCGAACCAATAGCCGGGAATCAACGAAAGGAGAAAGCGATGAAGAGGTACAGCAAGCCGCAGGTGGTGGGGAGCAGCAACGTCCATCCCTGCTGAGAGGGAAGCAGAAAGGGCCGGGAGCG
The DNA here is from genome assembly GCA_041598955.1 of Desulfuromonadales bacterium. GTDB lineage: Bacteria > Desulfobacterota > Desulfuromonadia > Desulfuromonadales > JBFHXN01 > JBFHXN01. The sequence goes on from JBFHXN010000177.1 coordinate 3,588, forward strand.
ATCCCGGCCCTCAGGCTGCTGAAAAACCCCATCTGCTTCGTTCCCCTTGATCTCGTCGCTGCGACGTAGCTTCCGCTACGCCTCACTCCTTGATCTGCGGGCGCCTTGCGTCTGAAGGTTTTTGAGCAGCCTGAAAAAACAGCGTGTCAACAATTTAAGGGCCGGGAGAGATCCCGGCCCTTTCGGTTTGTTCATGGCAAAATGGAGGGATGGTCCAGGGAAGCAACCCCCCCTCAGTCCCCCTTTGCCAAAGGGGGAGGCACCATTTTGTGGTTTCGGGCCGGGCCGCGTTCTTTCCCTCGGCCCCCTGAGATCAGCCCCGGCTCTCCCCCTGATCCGCCAGGGCCTTCAATTGGTCCGGGACTTCGGGGTGGTAGACGGGGGACCAGGGGAGTTTTTTCAGCTCGCGCAGCAGGGCCGCGGCTTCCTTTTGCTTCCCCAGGTGCTTCAGCAGATCGGCCTGCTGGATCGTCGGGAAGGGGTTGAGGGGGTAGGCCGCTCGGGCCTTCTCCAGCAGGGCCAGGGCGACGGCCCCGTTGCGGTCGGCGAGGGCGGACTGGGCGAGGGTAACGTAGGCCTGGGCGTAGTCGCCGTCGAGGGTGACGGCCCTGTCCAGAATGTTGAGGGCCTCGTCGGTTCGGCCGGCCTCCAGCAGCACCCGGTGGAGGTCGTACTGGAAGGTGCCGTCCCCGGGGGCCAGTTCGGCCGCTCTGCGGTAGAGCTCGAGCTGCTTCTCCGGGGTAAGCACGGCGGCGCCGTAGTGGGCTTCGGCACGCAGGGCCCAGGGTTCGGGCATCTCCCCCTCCAGAAGCTCGGGACGGCGCAGAAGTTCGGCGAAGGCGGACAGGACGAAGCGGGTCTCCAGGGAGAGTACCCCCTCCTCCGTCGAGTAGCTGAGGGTCACGGCCAGGGGGCTCCAGGCCGCCTGCCGAAGGAGGGTGGCGGTCTGGTGGAGGAGGTCGTAGGGGGGGGTGGTGGCGGCATCCCGGTAGAGGCCACGGAAATAACCCAGGTCGAGGTGCACCACCAGGGGGCCCTCCAGGGTCGGCAGGACGTCGGGGTGAACGGCCTGGAAGGGAACCCCCCTCAGGGTACCGTAAAAACCGCCGTCCAACAGGCCGAGGTCCTTCGCCTCCTTCTCCGTGAAGAACCCCCCTTCGGTCATCTGCGTGCGGAAGAAGTCGAGGGAGAGCTGCTCGGGCTTTACGGTGGAGGGAAAGACCCAGACCACCCTGGAGAAGAAGCCGGCCCCCAGGGCGGCGCTCAGGGTCTGGGGGGGGATCAGGGCAGGGTCGGGGCGGTAGAAGCTCCCCCGGCGGCGGATTTCCTCGGCCGATCCTTTGTGGGCAAGGTCGAGGGCCTCCTTTTCCAGCGCCTCGGGAATGGGCTGGAGCATGGGATCGAAGGAGAGGAGCACCAGGGTCGGCTGGGCCGGGGCGAAGGTGCGCCAGAGGGGGAGGGCGGCGGTGGGGAGCTCGACGAGCTGCGGCTCGACGGGATCGGCGAAGAGGGGTCCCAGGGGGGCGAATTGGACCCCGGCGGAATGTTTGTCCGTCTCGGTCTGCTGCTCCTCCCGCTTCTGGCATCCGGTCAGGGTCAGCAGCAGGCAAAGGGCGCAGGTCAGAAAAAGTCTCATGGTCCCGGTCTCCTTGAAAATGGGGCGACGAGGGACGATTATAGGGGATGTCACATGGGGGGCCAAGAAAAAGAAGGGCTCTCCGGTGACCCCATCGATTCGAGAGGATGAAACGATGATCGATCAGAAAAAAATCCCAGCCAGGGTCCTTCTTGGAGCCCTCTTCTTCCTGGCCCTGCAAGCCCCGACCCAGGGGTCCACCGTGGCCGGCAAGGCCACCGTCCATCAGAAACCGGTGGCGGGGGTCACCGTCTCGGCCTACCCCCTCTCGTCTCTCACCCTGGCCGGGGAGGCCCCCCACCGCTCCTCGCCGACGGGGAAGGACGGCCTCTTCGCACTCGACCTTCCCCCCGGCGACTATTACTTCCTCGCCCGGGGGAAAGGGCTCTTCTGTTTCTACGGCCGCAACCCCGTCAGCGTCCCCGCCGAAGGGATCGAGGGGATGAACCTGCTCCTGGTGAAGGATGCGCCCCCTCTCCCATCTGTGAAGACCCTTGTGACCACGGGGATCCTCGGGCAGACGACCCTCGACGGGGCCCCCATGGCCGGTGCCATTGTCACCATCTACCCCGATCTCTCCACCCGTCTCAAGGGGGTGGGGCTC
>JBFHXN010000178.1:0-5802 GCA_041598955.1 Desulfuromonadales bacterium
GCCGACGGGGGAGGGTTTCGACGAGATGGAGGTCTCCACTCTCAAGGAGGTGGGGAACATCCTCGCCTCGGCCTACCTCAGTGCCCTCGGGAGCCTGCTGCACACGACCCTCATCCCCTCCGTCCCCCTGATCGCCTTCGACATGGCGGGGGCCATCGTCGACCACCTGCTGATCGAGCTCAGTGAAGCAGGGGACCTCGCCCTGATGTTGGAGGCCGCCTTTCACGATCGTCGCGGTTCCGATGCGGTGGTCCGGGGTCATTTTTTCCTTCTTCCCGACCCGGGATCCCTGCATATGATCCTCGACGCCATCGGGGTCGATGGATGATCCAGCGCCAGAGGGTCGGGATTTCCGAGTGGCGTCTTGCCGAGGCCCCTGCTATCCTTGTGGCTTACGGCCTCGGCTCCTGCCTTGGAATTGCCCTCTACGACCCGCAGCGGCGCCTTGGAGCCCTGGCCCACACCCTCTTGCCGACCCTTTTGCCGGGGCTCGAAGGCTCCCGGCCCGGAAAGTTCGTCGACCTGGCCCTGCGTGCCATGGTCGAGAAACTCGAAGCGGCAGGAGGGCTGCGGGAGCGCCTGGTGGCCAAGATGGTGGGGGGCGGTCAGATGTTCGAGGCCCTCTACTCCCGGGACAGGGACCGTATCGGCCTTCGCAATGTGAGGGCGGCCAGGGAAACCCTGGAGGCTCTGGGGATTCCCCTGGCGGGGGAGGAGACGGGAGGCAGCTCCGGACGCACCATGGAGTTTGACCTGGAGACCGGCGCCGTCCTCGTCCGCACCGTTCGGAACAACGGCAAGATCATTACCCTGTAGCCGACGGCTGCAGCTGTGGGAGGCAAACCGATGAGAAAAGTCGCAACAGCAGCCCTGGCACTGCTCCTTATGGCCTCGCCGCTCTGGGCCGCTCCCCCCCGGGAGACGATCGGCCTGCGGGAGGTCGTCCAGGCCCTGGAGAGCCCTTTCCGCAGCGACGCCGAGATGGCCCGCGGAACGGCCGGATCGGCCATCGTCGATTTCGAGGCCGATTTCTTTCAGGAGGCCCGCATCGCCTCCCTCGACCGGACCCAACGGGGAAGCGGCCGGGTCTGGGTGAAGTTCGACCGGGTCCGCTCCGACCGGGTGCCGCGCACCATGTTCCGCTGGGAATACAGTCAGCCCACCCGCCAGGAGTTCGTTTCCGACGGTCGCACCCTCTGGGTCTACCTGCCGGAAAACAACCAGGTGATCCAGTCGGATGTCGAGTTCTCCACCGAGGCCCGGGCCAACGATCCGATGACCTTTCTCACCGGCCTGGGGAACCTCTCCCGCGACTTTCTCATCACCTGGGCCTCTCCCAACCAGGACGTGCAGGGGAATTACGTTCTCGACCTGCGCCCCCGGCGGGGGTCCCCCATGATCCAGCGCCTGCTCATCGTCGTCGACCGGGAGGCGGTTCTGGAGCTCTCCCGCCGGGCCACCACCGGCGATCTTTTCCCCATCCTCTCGAGCACCGTCTATGACCCCAGCGGCAACAGCACCACCATCGAGTTCAGCAACGTGAGGGTCAACCGGGGGATGACGGGAAGCTTCTTCCAGTTCATGATCCCCGCCGGCGTTGAGGTGGTGCGTCCCACAGGCAAGGAGATGGGCTTCTAGCCTCAGGCTGCTGAAAAACCCCCATCTGCTGCGTTCCCCTTGATCTCGTCACTGCGACGTAGCTTCCGCTACGCCTCGCTCCTCGATCGGCGGGCGCCTTGCACCTGAAGGTTTTTGAGCAGCCTTGAAAATCCGTTTGGCAGCAATCTGGGGCTTCTAGCAGTTCCCCCGGATCATACGACCTGCAACCGCCCCGGATAAGGCTTTTCCTCCGGGGCGGTTGTGTGTTATAAGCACCTGATTCGGAGGGGGTTTCCCCTCTCCGGGCCGAAACGCTCCCGAAAGAATTCGAAGGAGAAAGCCATGCCGAGTTTCGACATCGTCTCCAAGGTCGACCTCCAGGAGGTGGACAACGCCGTCAACCAGGCCCGCAAGGAGATCGAGCAGCGCTTCGATTTCAAGGGGAGTCACAACGAGATCACCCTGGAGAAGGAGGCGATCCTGCTTCTGGCCGCCGACGACTACAAGCTCGAGGCCATGATCGACATCCTCAAGGGGAAGCTGGTGCGCCGCTCCGTCTCCCCCAAGTGCCTCGATTTCGCCAAGAAAGAGCCCGCCTCGGGGGGTGCGGTCCGGCAGAAGATCGGAATCGTCCAGGGGATCGCCACCGACAAGGCCAAGGAGATCGTCAAGCTGATCAAGGAGAGCAAGCTCAAGGTCCAGCCCCAGATCATGGAGGATCAGGTGCGGGTCACCGGCAAGAAGATCGACGAGCTCCAGGAGATCATCCAGCTGCTCAAGGGGAAGGACCTGGGGGTCGAGCTCCAGTACGTCAACATGCGTTCGTAGGCGGGGCGACCCGCCGCGGAAGGAACCCGAATTGGACAAGCGAAAAGTCAGTCTGGTCAGCCTGGGCTGCCCGAAGAACCTGGTCGACGCCGAGGTCATGCTCGGTCATCTGCCGGCGGACCGTTACGAAATCGTCACCGACGAAGCCCAGGCCGATATCATCATCGTCAACACCTGCTCCTTCATCCGCGAGGCGAAGGAGGAGTCGATCCAGACCATCCTCGAGGTGGCCGATCACAAGAAAAAGGGGAAGTGCCGCCTGCTGGTGGTGGCCGGCTGCCTCCCCCAACGCTATCGCGAGGAGCTCTCGGGAGAGCTCCCGGAGGTCGACCTCTTCATGGGAACCGCCGATGCCCCGCGCATCGTCGAGCTGCTCGATTCGGGGCTCGACCAGAGAGGCTCCCTGGCCGCCATGGGAGAACCCGACTACCTCTACGACCACACCACCCCGCGGGTCAAGTCCTCTCCCTTCTACTCCACCTACGTCAAGATCGCCGAGGGGTGCGCCAACCACTGCTCCTACTGCATCATCCCCAAGCTGCGCGGCACCCTGCGCTCCAGGACCATCCCCTCGGTGGTCGCCGAGGCGAAACGCCTGGCCGAGGCGGGGGTCAAGGAGATCAACCTCATCGCCCAGGACATCACCGCCTTCGGTGCCGACCGCGGTGACGGGACCACCCTGCCGGGGCTTCTTCGGGAGCTGGTCCGCATCGACGGTCTTCAATGGATCCGCCTCCTCTACGCCTACCCCGATGGAATCACCGACGAGCTCATCGAGCTCATCGCCGCCGAGGAGAAGATCTGCAACTATCTCGACCTCCCCCTGCAACACATCGACAATTCCATTCTGCGGCAGATGAACCGCCGGGTGGACGAAGCGGCCATCCGGGCCCTGGTCGACCGCCTGCGAAAGCGCATCCCCGATCTGACCCTGCGCACCTCCTTCATCGTCGGATTCCCCGGGGAGACCGAGGAGCAGTACCGCAAGCTCCTCGACTACGTGGCCGAAGGGCACTTCGAGCGGGTGGGGGTCTTCCGCTACTCCCGGGAGGAGGGGACGCCCGCCGCGGCCATGGAGGGGCAGGTTCCCGAGCGGGTCAAGCAGTCCCGTTACAAGAAGCTGATGAAGGCCCAGGGCCGCGTCTCCTTCCGCAAGAACCGGCAGCTGGTGGGGCGCATCGAACCGGTGCTGGTGGAGGGCTTCAGCGAGGAGACCGAACTGCTGTTGCGGGGCAGAAGCCTCCGGCAGGCCCCCGACGTGGACGGGCAGGTCTACATCACGGCCGGCCAGGCCGAGATCGGTTCCATCGTCCCCCTGCGGATCACCGACTCTTCCGAGTACGACCTCATCGGGGAAATCACCGAGGACTAGGCTTTGACCCTCAAAGGCTCCCTGCTGAGCGCACTCCTGCTTCTCCTGGCCCTGGGCACTCTGCTGGCGGTGCTGCGTCATCGCGTTCCCGCCGAAGAGGAAGTGCGCAGGGAGCGCCTGCTGATGGGGACGGTGGTGGCGATCCAGGCCACCGGAGAAGACCGCCAGGACCTCGAGGAGGCTGTGGAAGAGGCCTTCGACGAGATCGCCCGCATCGAAGCCCTCATGTCCCCCTACCGGTCCGAGAGCGACGTGGCCCACATCTCCTCCTCCGAGGGTCCCGTCGAGGTGTCTCCGGAGACCGCCGAGGTGATCGCCTTGGGACTGGATATCGGTCGACGGAGCGGCGGAGCCTTCGACCTCACCCTGGGGCGCCTCAAGGAGCTCTGGGGGATCGAGGGGGATTCCCCGGGGGTTCCGGAGCCGGGGGAGATCACCCGGGCCCTCGTCGGCACCGGGGAAGGAGCCCTCCTGCTCGACAAAGAGGTGGTGACCCGGAAGGATCGAGGGACTCTCGTCGATCTCGGGGGGATCGCAAAGGGGTACGCCGTCGACCGGGCCGCGGCCATCCTGCAGCGGGCCGGAGCGGTTCGGGCCTCGGTCAACGCCGGGGGAGACATGGTCCTGGTGGGTCGGCCGGCCGGACGACCCTGGAAAATAGGCATCCAGCACCCCCGCCGTGCCGGCGAACTGCTGGCCACCCTGCACCTCGAGGAGCCAGCCGCGGTGGTCTCCTCGGGCGACTACGAGCGCTTTTTCGAGGAGGGGGGGCGGCGTTACCACCACCTTTTCGATCCCCGCACCGGCTATCCCGCGGCAGGCTGCCAGAGCGTGACCGTGGTGGCCGGCAAGGCCGTCCTGGCCGATGCTCTGGCCACCGCCGCCTTCGTGCTCGGCCCGGAGGAGGGGCTGGCCCTCCTGGAGCAGACTCCGGGGGTCGAGGGGCTCCTCGTGACGGCTTCCGGCGAGGTGCGGAGCACCCCGGGGCTGCGGGACCGGATTCGATGGCCCTGAGGGAACTCCTGCCGAAAACGACACCCCTCGATCGGGGCATTCTCGGACTCCTCTTTGTCGGCCTGGCCCTCTCCTTCTACTTTTTTGCCCCGGGGGAGAGGGGCGCGAGGGTGGTCGTCGAGCGGGAGGGGAAGGTGATTTACACCGCCCCCCTGGGAGGCGACCGGACGGCCCGGCTCCAGGGCCCCCTCGGGGAGACGGTGCTTCAGATCCACCAGGGGCGGGTCTGCATCCTTGACTCCCCCTGCCGCCGGAAGGTCTGCCTCGCCATGGGGGAGGTCTCCCTGTCCGGTGAGGTGCTCGCCTGCGTTCCCAACGAACTGCTGGTCCGGATCGAAGGGGTGAGTGCAGAAGGGGAAGGGGACTATGACCTTCTCACCCGCTGAGTCCCTGGAGAGGTCCCGCCGCAGGATATTCCTCGCCCTGCTCACGGCCCTGGCGGTGGCCGTCCACACCCTCGAGGCCCTCTTCCCCGCTCCGGCCCCATGGTTTCGGCTCGGGTTCGCCAATATCCTAGCCGTCACGGCCCTCTTCCTCTACGGAGGGCGCGCGGCCTGGGCGGTCACCCTCGGGCGCATCCTGCTCGGCTCGCTCCTTCTGGGGCGGCTCTTTTCCCCAGGCTTTTTTCTCGCCCTCTCGGGAGGGGTCATGGCCACCCTGCTGATGACCGGGGCCTTCGCCCTGGCCGGACGCAAGCTGGGGCCGGTGGGGGCCTCGACCCTGGGCGCGGCGGGGCACGCCACCGGCCAGATGCTGGTGGCGTGGCTCTTTCTGCTTCGCCACGACGGGCTCTGGCTCCTCTTCCCCTATTTTCTGCTCTTTTCCCTGATCACCGGAATGGCCAACGGCTGGGCGGCCGCCCTGCTGCTCGAATTTCTCGGTTTCACGGCGGGCATAAACAGCGCGCCATTGCCCTGGCCCGTGGTGTTCGGCTTGCCGATGCTCGCCGCCCTCACGCATCTGCTGACGAGAAATCGGACGCAGCCCAC
>JBFHXN010000179.1:0-5773 GCA_041598955.1 Desulfuromonadales bacterium
CCGTCGCAACCCTTGCCCGCCGCTCCTTCGCGAGCCATCCATCGTAAAGAGGTACCCTTTCATGACCCAGCTTGAACTGGCCCGCGCCGGCACCGTCACCGACCTGATGCGGCGCGCCGCCGAAATCGAAGGAATCGACCCCGAAACCCTGCGCCAGGGAATCGCCGCCGGCACCGCCATCATCTGCCACAACATCCGGCGCAAAAACGGCGTACCCCTCGCCGTCGGCAAGGGGATGCGCACCAAGGTCAACGCCAACATCGGCACCAGCCGCGACGACACCAGCATCGACAAGGAGCTGGAGAAGGCCCGGGTGGCAGTGGCCGCCGGCGCCGATGCCATCATGGACCTCTCCACCGGCGGACCCGTCGACGAGATCCGCCGGGCCATCATCGCCGAGACCGACGCCTGCATCGGCAGCGTCCCCCTCTACCAGGCGGCCCTCGACGCGGTCAACCGACAGAAGAAAGCCATCGTCGACATGACCGTGGAAGACATCTTCGCCGGCATCATCAAGCACCTCGACGACGGCGTCGACTTCATCACCGTCCACTGCGGCGTGACCCGGGCCACCGTCGAGCGCATGGACCGGGAAGGACGGATCATGGATGTCGTCTCCCGGGGGGGCTCCTTCACCGTCGAGTGGATGGCCCACAACAACGCCGAAAACCCCCTCTTCGAGCACTACGACCGGCTGCTGGAGATCGTCAAACCCTACGACGCCGTCCTCTCCCTGGGGGACGGCTTCCGCCCCGGGTGCCTGGCCGACGCCACCGACCGGGCCCAGATCCACGAGCTGATCCTGCTGGGTGAGCTGACCCAGCGGGCCTGGGACGCCGGCATCCAGGTGATGATCGAGGGACCGGGGCACGTTCCCCTGCACCAGATCGAGGCCAACATCCAGCTGCAGAAGCGCCTCTGCCACGGCGCCCCCTTCTACGTCCTGGGCCCCCTGGTCACCGACATCGCCCCCGGCTACGACCACATCACCTGCGCCATCGGAGGGACCCTGGCCGCGGCCGCCGGGGCCGACTTCCTCTGCTACGTCACCGCCAGCGAGCACCTGCGGCTCCCCACGGTGGAAGACGTCCACGAGGGGGTGATGGCGAGCCGCATCGCCGCCCACGCCGGCGACATCGCCAAGGGGGTCAAGGGGGCCATCGACAGGGACATCGCCATGGCCCGCTGCCGCAAGGCCCTCGACTGGGAGGGGCAGTTCGCCCTCGCCCTCGACCCCGCCAAGGCGAGGCGCCTGCGCGCCGAGTCGGGGGTCGACGAGGAGCACGGCGCCTGCACCATGTGCGGGGAGTTCTGTGCCTACAAGGTGATGAACGAGAGGCGGGAGAAAAAAGCGGCCTCCATCTGACCCCCGTCCGACCTGCCCTGGGGGGGCTATCCCCCTGCCAGGGACAAGGCAAAGTCCTCCTTCATTCACCCGCCCCGCGCCCGGGGGGAAACGTCCATCCCGACTTCCCGGCGCCCTTCAAAAAGATGACCCGAGCCCGCATTAGGCTCTTGTCCCGGGGAGGCCACCTGTGTTCTAATTAACAGGTTTGGCTTGGCCAAATATCTCACCACCCCGGGGAGGGATATTGCCCATGAGTGCGAAGAAGATTGCCCCCAAGAAAAATGGTCGCCGCCGCCAGAAGATCAAGCTGCGGGGTTTCAACAACCTCACCAAGACCCTCTCCTTCAACATCTACGATGTCTGCTACGCCCGTGCGCCCGAGGCGCGCAAGGAGTACCTCGAGTATATCGACGAGGAGTACAACTCCGAGCGCCTGGTGAAGATCCTCACCGAGGTGTCGGACATCATCGGCGCCAACATCCTCAACATCTCCAGCCAGGACTACGACCCCATGGGGGCGAGCGTCACGGTGCTGATCGCCGAGGAGCCCGTCGACCCCAAACCGGAGCAGGCCCTTGCGCACCTCGACAAGAGCCATCTCTGCATCCACACCTACCCGGAAACGGACAATCGCAGCGGGGTCTCCACCTTCCGCGTCGACGTGGACGTCTCCACCTGCGGCAAGATCAGCCCCCTGAAGGCCCTCAACCACCTGATCGATTCCTTCGAGTCGGACATCGTGCTCCTTGACTACAAGGTGCGCGGCTTCACCCGGGACGTCAAGGGGAAGAAGCACTACATCGACCACAAGATCCACTCCATCCAGCAGTACGTCGACCAGCCGATCCTCGACCTCTACCAGTGCGTCGATATCAACATCTACCAGGAGAACCTCTTCCACACCAAGATGCTGCTGAAGGATTTCAACCTCGACAACTACCTCTTCGCCTCCGCCTCCAGCGACTTCGATGACGAGGAGAAGGCCCGGGTCAAGAACCGCCTCAAGAAGGAGATGACCGAGATCTTCTACTCGAAGAACATCTTCACCTGATCCGCCCCCCGGAGGTCCGCATGCCCCTCGCCCTGCGCAGATTCCTCTCCCGGGCGCTGCTTCTGCCTCTCTTCGGCGCCTGCGCCCCGGCCCAGCCCCCCGGCCGGGCCGAAGCCCCCTATCCCCCCGAGCGCCCTCCCGCGGTGGGGGATATCCTCCACCTTCCCACCGGCCACTACGTCACCGAAGCCCAGATGCTCTCCGCCGCCGCCGATGCCCGCATCGTCTATGTCGGGGAGACCCACGACAACCCCGCCTCCCACCGCCTGGAGCTCTCGGTGCTGCGCGCCCTCGCCGACGCCTGGCCGGGCGGGGTGGCGCTTGGGATGGAGATGTTCACCCCCGCCCAGCAGGAGGCCCTCGACGGATGGGTCTCCGGTGCCCTTTCGGAGAAGGAATTCCTCAAGGCAAGCCGCTGGTACACGACCTGGCGGATGGACTTCGACTACTACCGCGAATTGCTGCTTTTCGCACGGGAGCGGCGCATCCCGGTTCTGGGCCTCAACGCCGAGAAGGACCTGGTCAGGGCCGTGGGACAGACCGATTTCCCAGAGCTCTCCGAGGAGGAGCGCCGCCGCCTGCCGGAAATGGACCTGACCGACCCCTACCAGAGGGCCCTCACCAAAGCGATCTTCGGCGGCCACGGGGCGGGCAGCGCCGGCCAGGAAGGGTTTTTGCGGGTCCAGACCCTCTGGGACGAGACCATGGCCGAGAACGCCGCCCGCTACCTGCAGAGCCCCGCCGGCGAGGAGATGCGCCTGGTGGTGGTGGCCGGGGGAAACCACGTCCGCTACGGCTTTGGAATCCCCCGGCGGCTTTTCCGACGCCATCCTGCAAGCTACCTGCTGATCGGGGGGCACGAGCTCGAGGTTCCGCCGGAGAAGCAGGACCGGCTCATGAACGTGACGATCCCCTCCTTCCCCCTGATCCCCTATGACTTCGTGGCCTACATGGCCTACGAGGACCTCGGCAAGAGCGAGGTCAAGCTGGGGGTGATGTTCGATGAGATTGAGGGGCGGGTTCAGGTGAAGCAGGTGCTCCCCGGCTCCGCCGCCGAGACCGCCGGGGTTGTTCCGGGAGACATCCTCCTCTCCCTGGACGGAGAGCCCATCGCAGAGACCTTCGACCTGGTCTACGCCGTCAAGCAGCGTCGCCCCGGGGACCGCGGCACCCTGGGTCTGGAGCGCGACGGGAAGCCGATGGAGCTGGAGGTCACCTTCCAGGCCCCTGCGGCCCCGGGCGGGCACCACCCCAGGAAATAGGCCAGGGACCGCCAATCCCTTCCTCAGCACCTTTGCCGGGAGAGACCCATGAACCGCAAGGTCTTCTTCACCCTGGTCACCTTTGCCGGGCTTCTGCTCTTTCTCTACCTGGTCTACTCCGTCGTCTCCCCCTTCCTGCGCTCCCTGGCCTGGGCTGCCATTCTCGGTATCGCCACCTTCCCCCTCTACCGCAGCCTCCGCGAACGGCTGGGGGGCCGGGAACTCCTCGCCTGCTCCCTGATGACCCCTGCGGTGGTCATGTTCCTGGTGCTGCCGGTGGTCGCCCTGATCTTCTTCGTCACCGGCGAGGTGATCCACGTCTACCAGGCCCTCGACACCGCCGGCCTGCACGGCAAGCCCGTGACCCTCGAAGAGGTGCGCAGCCTCCTTTTCCTGGACGAGATCCTCGACCGGCTCCAGCCCCACCTCACCCGGTTCAACATCGACCTGGAAAAATCGATCGACCAGACGGCCCAGAAGGCCGCGGCCTTCATCCTCGACTACTCCACCGCCATCGTGAAGAACTTCGTCGTCTTCGTGGTGAAGGTCGTGTTGATGGTGATCGCCCTCTTCTTCATCTACAAAAACGGCGAAATCTACCTGGAGCGCTTCTGGTCGGTCCTCCCCTTCTCCGAGCGGGACCGCACCGCCATGGCCGCCACGGTCCGCAACGTCCTCTCGGCGGTGATCTACGGCCTGGTGCTGACCAGCCTGGTGCAGGGGCTTCTGGCCGGGATCGGCTTCTGGATCGCCGACCTCGAGGCGCCGATCCTGCTCGGCCTGATGACCGCCGTCGCCTCGCTGATCCCGGTGGTCGGGGCCGGCCTGATCTGGGTGCCCGCGGCGATCTATCTCTTTCTGCAGGGGAAGGTCGGCATGGCCCTCTTCCTCGCCCTCTGGGGGGCGCTGCTGGTCAGCTCCATGGACAACCTCGCCCGCACCCTCTTCATCAGCGGCAAGGGGCGCATCTCCATCCTCCTCGTCGCCCTCGGGGTGATGGGGGGCCTGCTCGCCTTCGGCTTCGTCGGCATCATCATCGGCCCGGTCCTCCTGACCCTCTTCGACGCCATCTTCACCATCTACCGCGACCAGTATGCCGCCCGGTGGGATTCTGAATCCTGAGCCCCCGAATCCGGACCCCCAAAACGGTCCTGTAGCCCCAAGGAAATTCACTTCTACGCCAAGCCGCAACGATCCCGATCAAGGCGCAAAGGAACTCCAGAAGGAGTTCGATCCCACTTTGCGTCTTCCCTGTAACCTTGGCGCCTGCGTTAATAAGTCCTTTTTGGGCTCAAAGTTCAGAACGAAAAAGGCCGCCCCGAAAGGGACGGCCTTTTTCGTTTCGGGAAGAATGGACGCTACCCCTTGCCGGCGCTTCCCAGCACCGCCTCGTTCTTGTGCTTGATGAGCTGGACCAGCTCCTTGCGGGCGGCGCCGAGGTACTTGCGGGGATCGAACTCGCCGGGATTCTTCGCCAGATACTCCCGCACCCGGGCGGTCACCGCCAGGCGGCCGTCCGAGTCGATATTGATTTTGCAGACAGCGCTTTTGGCGGCCCGGCGGAGCTGATCCTCGGGAACGCCGACGGCCCCTTCCATCTTGCCGCCATAGGCATTGATCAGCTCGACGTATTCGGGGACCACGCTCGAGGCGCCGTGCAGCACGATGGGGAAGCCGGGGACCCGCCTCTCGCACTCCAGCAGAATGTCGAAGCGCAGCGGGGGAACCTCCTCCCCCTCCTTGAGCTTGAACTTATAGGCGCCATGGCTGGTGCCGATGGAGATGGCCAGGGAATCGACGCCGGTCTTGAGGACGAAATCCTCCACCTCTTCGGGCTTGGTGTAGGTGGAGTGTTCGGCCTGGACCTCATCCTCGATGCCGGCCAGCACCCCCAGCTCCCCCTCGACGGTGACGTCGTGGGCGTGGGCGTACTCCACCACCCTGCGGGTGAGGGCCACGTTCTCCTCGTAGGGAAGGTGGGAGCCGTCGACCATCACCGAGGAGAAGCCCGAGTCGACGCAGGACTTGCAGATCTCGAAGGAGTCGCCATGGTCGAGGTGCAGGGCGATGGGGATATCCGACCCCATCTCCCGGGCCATCTGCACCGCCCCC
>JBFHXN010000180.1:0-5756 GCA_041598955.1 Desulfuromonadales bacterium
CGGCCTCCAGGTCGATGCTCCCCCCGCCATCGTCCCTGGGGCGCAGGGAGAGGACCTTTCCCCGAACGGTCACCGGTTCGGCTCCGGCGTAGCTCTCGATCCGGGCGGGGCCCTTGGGGGGAGAGATCTGCAGTTGGTAGAGGGAGGTACCGAGGGTGGCAAGGGCAAGGGCAAGGAGCAGGAAGGAGCCCCGGCGACGACGCAGCAGCCACCAGCCCCCCCCGGCAAGAAGGGGGACGGCGGGGAGCAGGGAGCAGGGTTCGAGAAAGGGGGCGACTCCCAGACCGGCGGCGAGGCAGAGCAGCAGGCCGGGGAGTTCCATGGCCGCCCCTAGCGCGGAGCGCCGATGGCGGCGAGCAGGGCGAGGAACCGGTCGAGCTCTTCGCCGGAGAGGGGGGCGTCGCCGGAGGGAAGGCCGACCAGGCGGCGATAATCTTCCGGGGAGGAGCGGTGGGGGAGGAGTTCGACCCGGTCGACCCCGGCCCGGGGAGAGAGCTCGAAGAGGAGGCGGGCACGGGGAGGGGTGAGGTAGTGGGCCCCCAGGCCGAGGGTCTTCAGGTAGGGGGGAAAATCCCCGGTCAGGCTGTCCCGGTCGTTGAGGAGGAGGGTCAGGGGAGCGTCCCCCTCGGCCCGGACGCGAAGGGTATAGACACCGGCCTTGGGCAGATTGAAGTCGAGTCCGAGTCGGGCCGGGCGGTTCCCGGCCCGCACCCAGGCGCCGCCGCTCGGCTCTCCCAGGTGGCGGACCTGTGTGACCTCGGCCCCGTCCAGGCTCCGGGAGCTTTCGGCCTCAAGGACCAGGGGCTTTCCCGCCGCCGGAAGGAGGGACTCGAGCCCCAGAACCCGGGCCGCCGTCACCGCCAGATCGCTGCGGGAGAGGGGGGCCTCCGGGACCCACCCCCCCAAAGGCTCCACCGCCGGCAGGGCTACGGCGGAGAGTTCTACGAAATCGATGCCGCCGTTGGCCGGCAGTCCCGCTACCAGGGTCAGTTCTCCGGCCGTCAGGTCGAGTTCACCGAGGGAGACCTCCCGGAACTGCTCCGCGCCGTCTCCCTCGAGGGTCGCCTCCCCCACCGTGACCCGGTGCCCCGGCAGTCGCAGGGCCGCGGTGACCCGATAGCGTCCGGAGAGGGGGAGGAGAAAACGGAGGTGGGCGGTGGTCGGGGTGGCAATACCGCTCAGCCACCCCGAGCCGCTGAAGGGACCGAAGATCGCGTGATCCTTCATCGAGACCATGTCGTCCCGACCCACGACCTCTTCGGCTTCGATGCGCAGGACCCGGCCCCCCTCGAGGATCCGCAGGTAGTCGGCATCCTCGGGCTCGTCGGGGAGCCCGAAGGACCACCCCAGGCCGTTGACCAGACTGACCATCCAGTCCCTCTGGGTATAGGAGGGGGGCTCGGCGGCGGCTATCCCCGGCACCAGGGAAAAGAGGAGCAGCGGCAGCAGGAAAAGTGAGCGACGCACGGAAAACCTCACTGAGGAGAGGGCAGGGAAACGGCTTTCAGGTTAGCACAGGGGGAGTGCATTGCAAAGCTGCCCGGGAGGCCCCGGAGTATGCCCCCCGGTCCGCGAAGCCTCTTCCCGGCGGCAGGAGAGGAGCTCCCCCCAGACTGTTGACAAACTTGATTGTTTAGGCTGCTCAAAAACCTCCAGATGCGAGGCGCCCGCAGACCGAGGAGTGAGGCGTAGCGGTAGCTACGTCGCAGCGACGAGATCAAGGGGAACGAAGCAGATGGGGGTTTTTCATCAGCCTGAGCTCCTCCTTCACCCGTCGAGTTCGGCGATGCATCTCTCGGCCAAGGCGACGTCCTCGCGGCAGCCGATGAAGACCGGCGCCCGCTGGTCGATCCGCTCCGGAACCAGGTCGAGAATCCGCTGCCGACCGGTGGTCGCCGCCCCCCCCGCCTGCTCCACCAGGAAAGCCATGGGGTTGAGTTCGTAGAGAAGACGCAGCTTCCCCTCCGGCTCCCCCCGCAGATGGGGGTAGAGAAAAATCCCCTGCCCCTTGATGAGGATCTGGTTGATGTCCGGAACAAACCCGCCGCTGTAGCGCAGCTTGGCTCCCCCCTCCTCGAGAGAGCGGACGAACTTCTCCGTCCCCGGCGTATAGCGGTTGCGCTGCCCGCCCGGGGAATAGATACTCCCCCGGGGCGCCATGGTGACGTTCTCCTGGACCAGGGTATATTCCATGAGCTGGTTCATGGCGAATTCGTGAACCCCCCGCCCCGTCGAGAGCACCAGGGTGGTGCGGGGACCGTAGAGGATGTAGAGGGCCGCCACCTGATTGCGCCCGGGCTGCAGCAGGTTACCTCCCTCGTAGATGGAGATGATGGTTCCCACAGCCAGGTTGACGTCGACCAGGGATGAACCGTCGAGGGGGTCGAAGGCCACCGAGTATTTCCCTTCGTACTCCTGCGAAAGAGCGATGACGTCGTTGGTCTCCTCCGAGGCGATGTTGGCCACCACCCCTGAGTGGAGGAGCCTCTTGCGCAGAATCCGGTCCGAGAGGACGTCGAGGGCCAGCTGCTCCTCGCCGTAGAGGTTGGAGGTCCCCGCCACTCCGAGATCCCCGGTGCGAATGGAGTTGATGATATATTTGGAGGCCTCGGCGATCTCACAGATCAGTCGGGTCAGGTTGCGATCCTCTTCATCCTCCCGCAGATAGCGTCGAAGATCGATCTGGAACTTGGTCGTGCCCGGTTCGGTCATTGTTCTCTCCTTCTGCGTCGATGACAGTCGGTGCCGGGAACTGCCCTGCGGCCGCCACGGCCGGCCCAGCTTACCCAAAACCCCCATTGGCGGCAAGGAGAAAGGTTCCCTCGGGGTCCCGCGACCCTTGACGGCGTCTCCTGAATTGTTAAAATCTCCCTTCCAATGAAATCCGTCACCACACCGACAACCCGCTGGAGGATGGCATGCCCGAAGAAAAAAACACCCAGGAAGGCACGTTCAAGGAAACCACTGAGAAACTCTGGGAAAAGACCCGCAAGACCTTCCACAGCGCCGCCCAGATGGCCGGCCAGTACAAGCGGATCGTCCAGAAGAAGATCGATCTCGCCTCCATCCACAAGAAGATTTCCTCCACCCATGCCGACCTGGGTCAACTGATCGACCAGAGGAGGCCGGAGCCCGGAAAGGATTTTCTCGCCTCGGCCGAGGTCAAGCAGCTCTTCGACCGCCTGGACGAGCTGAAGAACAGCGCCGCCCTGCTGGAACATGAAATCGAGGCCATCAAGGCCGAGGAACCAGAGCCGGAGGAGAAACACTGATCGAAGGCCCCCGGGCCCCTGAAAACGCCTGCAGAACGACGTAGGCCCCTTCCGAGCGGAAGGGGCCTTCGTCGTTCTGTCTCGGGACAACTCCCCGCGACCTAGCTGCGCAGATGCTTGCGCGGGCGGGGGATGCTGTGGAGCGTCACATCCTTGTGCTCCCGGTCCCTTTTGCGCATCTCTTCCTGGATGCCGGTTTCCGTCTCCGCCATCTCGGCGGCATGCTTCTCCATGATGTCGAGGTCCTGATCGAGCGTCTCGAGGCGCTTGTCGAGCTCGGGGTCCGTTGTCTGGGCCTGGTCACGCAACCTTCTCTCGGCCATACATCCTCCTTGCTCCGTGCGGATGCCGCCCCCCTCGTCCACGGACCCCACGCCCGCAGAAGCGGTGAGCGGCAGAATATCCGTCCCGCGGTTCTGCTTCGCTTTCAGTATAGCACCCCCCCCGTGAATCGGACCATCCGCTCCGTCCCGTATCAGGGGCGCTCTCCGAGGCGCAGCAGATCCACCATCGCCCCGTGCAGCAGGCCGTTGCTGGCCAGAACCTCCGCCCCGTCGAGGCGGCAGGGGTCCCCTCCGAAATCGGTCACCCGGCCCCCCGCCTCCTCCACCAGGAGCTTGCCGGCCGCCAGATCCCAGGGCTTGAGTTTCATCTCCCAGTAGCCGTCGAAGCGGCCGGCGGCGGTGCAGGCCAGGTCGAGGGCTGCCGCCCCGGGGCGGCGGCAGGCCTGGGCGGCCTGCTGGAAACGGACGAAGTGGTCGTAGTTGTTGGCCCGGCTCTTCTTGCGGTCGTAGGGAAAACCGGTGGCGAGCAGGGCCTGGTCGAGACGGCTGGTGGCGGAAACCCTCAGGGGTCGATCGTTGAGAAAAGCCCCCCCTCCCCGCTCGGCCCTGAAGAGTTCCTTGAACAGGGGATGGAGCACGACCCCGAAGCGGACCTCACCCTCCTCCTCGTAGGCCAGGGAGACGGCAAACCAGGGGAAGCCATGGGCGAAGTTGGTGGTGCCGTCGAGGGGGTCGAGAATCCAGCGGCACCCCGGGTCCCCCGTCCCGTAATCCCCCTCCTCGGCCAGTATCCCGTGGCCGGGAAAGGAGCGCCGGATCACCCGGACCGCAGCCTCTTCGGCGGCCCGGTCGGCCTCGGTGACCAGGTCGACCTCCCCCTTGTGGCGGATGTCGAGGGGCCCGCCGAACATCCGCGCCAACACATCGCCGGCGGCGGCCGCGGCCTCCAGGCCCACCTGCTTCACCCTGCCGTCGATCCCCTCCTGCCGTGAGCTCATGATCCGACCTCCGTCGACCCGGCGCCGGTCTCCCCCTCGCACCAGAGCAGCGTGGCGCCGACCACCGCCAGAGGGATGCAGAACATCTGAAGAAAGGGGATGGCCAGCAGGCAGAGGACCCCGCCGCCGAAACCGGTCATCAGCGAAACCCTGCCGAAGATGTAGCGCCGCTGGGCGGAAAAGGGGACTTTCTTCCGGGAGAAGACGAAGCCGAGGTACTCCACGGAGAGAAAGAAGATGGTGAAGGCGCCCGCCGCGACCCCGTAGAGGAGTTGGCCGAGGCCCGGCAAGAGGTTGAGCAGCAGAAGAAGAGCCATCCCCAATAGGAAAAGACTCAGCTTTTTCACCTCCTCCCGCAGGGCCGTCAAAGCCTCGGGGAAAAAGCGGCGCAGGGAGAAGGGGGATGCCTCCCGCCGGCCAGTCACAAGCTCCTCGACCCGCTCCGAGAGCAGGTCGTTGAAGGGAGCGGCGAGCAGGTTTCCGACCACGGTGAAGCCGAAAAAAACGAGCAGGAGGGTCGCCGCGGCCCCCACCAGCCAGGCGAGGGGAGTGAGCAGGGACCAGTACCAGGCCTCCCCGGCTGGAATCAGCGTCACGACCACGTCGTGAAAAAGATCGAGGCCGAGATAGATGGCGGTGCTGAAGACGACCACGTTGATGAGAAAGGGGATGAGGATGAAGCGCAGCAGGCCGGGGTGACGGGTCAGGAACCGGGCGGCCCGGAAGGGAGAGAAAAATCCCCGGGAAAAGCTCCTCAGGGGATTGGGGTGAAGAGACTGGGTCATGGCCGGCTCCCGTTTCTGGGTGAAAGAAGGGTGCATTCTATCATGGCCTGCGGGGGGTGGCCAGGGGTTCGCGGCACCTCAGAGGGGATCGGCGAGAAGGGTCCCGCAACCGCCCCGGGCCTGCCGGCGCCACCGGTTGGCCAGCCGCACGTTGAGCCCCCGGGACCTCCAGCGGGCGGCCACCTCGGCGACCCTCTCCAAGGGAGGGCTCCCATAGGGGCTTCCGGGCACCGGGTTGCAGACCAGCAGATGCACGGTGATCTCCGGGTGGGGCTCCAGGCGCCGGGCGAAGGACTCCAGCTCGGCCTCCGAGTCGTTGACCCCCGCCAAGAGCAGGTAGTTGACCCCCATCTTCCGCCGACGGCGCCGCGAGAGGCGGCCCAGCCCTGCCGCGAAGCAGTCCCAGAGCTCTTCCAG
>JBFHXN010000181.1:0-5739 GCA_041598955.1 Desulfuromonadales bacterium
CCGATGGTCAGGCGGTGGGCGAGCTTCTCGTTGCCGAGCACCCGGGAGACCAGGGCCGGGGCGATGCAGACCGCGGCGAGGGGTTTTTTTGCCTTGACCACGTCCTTCACCAGGCGGGCCACCTCTGTCTGCACCGCGCAGTCGGCCCCCTTGACGGCGAAGTCGCAGAGATTTTTGGCGGCGCCGAAGCCCCCGGGGAGGATCAGGGCGTCGATGTCCGAGGCCTTGACCTCCTTGAGGTTGCGGATCTTCCCCCGGGCGATGCGGGCCGATTCCACCAGCACGTTGCGCTTCTCGCCGGGGGCCGGCTCTCCGGTGAGGTGGTTGACCACGTGCATCTGGTCGATGTCGGGGGCCATGCAGACCGCCTCGGCTCCGGCCCGGTCGATTGCGAGCAGGGTGATGACCGCCTCGTGGATCTCGCTGCCGTCGTAGACGCCGCAGCCGGAGAGAATGACGCCGATCTTTTTCCTGGGCATGGTTTCACCTCCTCAGGTCGGGATGTTCGATTCCAGCAGACTGTCGCGGAGGCTCCCGTCCTTCCCGGCCGACGGGAGCGCGGCTTGGGTCGAAAGGGTCGAGAGGCCGGGAACTGAAGACAAGACTAGAAAAGGGCGCCGGGATGTCAAGGGGGGCTCCCCCGGGGAGAAGGTCAGAAGTCCCGCGAGTAGAGAACGGCCACGGCCCGGACGGGGGCGTCCCCTTTGGCGATATATCCGTGGGGTTCGCTCGAGTCGTAGTAGACCGAGTCCCCCGGGCCGAGGGTCATCACCTGGTCGCCGTAGTGGAGCTCCAGGCTCCCCTCGAGCAGGAAGAGAAACTCCTCCCCCTCGTGGCTGACCTTGAGTTCCTCCTGCCACTGGCGGGCCTCGAACTCGATCAGAAAGGGCTCCATCTGCTTGGCGCGCTTGCCGTAGGAGAGGGAGTGGTAGGTGTAGGGGGGAGCCGGGGTCCCCTGCCCGGCCCGCCGGGGGAGGCGGCGGCGCTCCTCGGCGCGGACCAGCAGGCACTTCTCGGCATGCTCCTCCTCCTGGAAGAAGGTGTGGAGGCCGACCTTGAGGGCCTTGGAGATGCGCAGCAGGGTAGCCAGGGGAGGGATCACCTGGCCGTTCTCGATCTGGGAGAGCAGGGGCTTGGAGAGCCCCGAGGCCTCCGAGAGGTCCTGAAGGGTCTGGCGCCTCTCCTGGCGCAGGCGCCGGACCTTGAGGCCGATCTGCAACTCCTTGACTTCCTCCCGGATGTCGCTCATGGGCTTATCTCCCCGGTTTTTATCCGGTTTTTACCCCGCGCGCCGGGGCAAGTCAAGGGCTTTCTCGGGGGGGGCCTTTTGGGGGTGCCGCCGACCCGGTGGCTGTGCTACCCTGCCGCAGAGGAGGGATCATGGATCCAAAAGCGCTCCCGGAGCTTCGCGCCGTCTTCTTCGACCTCGACGGCACCCTGCTTCAGGTGGAGATGGGGGAGTTCGTCCCCGCCTACATCGAAGGGCTCTCCGGATGGTTTTCCGACCTCTCCGGCCGGGAACTCTTTTCCCGGACGGTCCTGGCGGCCACCCGCGCTCTGCTCGTGGCCGACGACCCGCGGACCACGAACCAGGAGCTCTTTCACGCCGCCCTCCACAACCGCCTCGGCATCGACGGCGAACTCTTCGGCGAGCGGCTGGGGCGTTTCTGCGCCGACGGCCTCTCCCGCCTGGCTCCCCTGGTCCGCCCCCTCCCCCTGGCCCGTACCATTCTGCGGCGCTGCTTCGAGCGGGGGCTCACCGTGGTGATCGCCACCAATCCCGTTTTCCCCCGGGCCATCGTCGATGCCCGTCTCGACTGGGGGGGGCTGGGGGACTTTCCCTTCCACCTTGTCACCAGCTTCGAGAACAGCCGTTACTGCAAGCCCCATCAGGGTTATTTCGAAGATCTGCTCGGGCATTTCGGCCTCGCTCCCCGGGAGTGCCTCATGGTCGGCAACGACACGGAGCACGACCTGGCCGCCAGCCAACTGGGCATTCCCACCTTCCTGGTCGACACCTGGATGGTCGATCGCCTCGGCGGCGCCTGGCAGGCCGACTTCGTCGGGGGGCACGGCGACCTCGACCGCCTTCTGGGGGGGAGCGGAGCACGATTGCCCCTGCGTCCGGGGCCCGGAAGGGGCGCAAAAGGGCGTAACAATTGACACCCTTGGCTTTTTTCGCTACCCTGCCCACTGTTGTCCGGAATCCGTTCGAAGGACGCCGCCATCGACTTTGAGCGGCCCGGCCCGCGGCCGGATATTTTCCGCAGTCTCGTCTGCACGGGGAGGAAGCATGTCCAAGCTTGTTGACAATCCCGACCTTGCCTTCCGCCTGGCCCGGGCCATCGTCTCCGACATCGCCCTCTACAACCAGGAGAAGGTCAAGGAGGGGATCAAGAACGACAACATCTTCGAACTCCTCTCCGATGAGCTTAAGGAGGGGCGCGATCACTTCTACAGCCGCATCGCCCCCGAGCTCGCCGACCGGGACCACCTCTTCGACCGGGCCGTGGTCGACGTGATGATCAAGCAGGCGGGGCGCATCGAGAGTTCCATCTGGTAGAGAGCCCGATGGAGGATCGTCGCCGATTCGAGTTCGACCGGGGCCGCCCCCCCCTGCGGCTCGACCATTTTCTTTCCGAACAGATGCCGGAGCTCTCCCGCTCCCAGCTCAAGCGCCTCATCGACGAAGGGAAGGTCTCCCTGGACGAGGGCCCGACCCGGGCCGGAACCCGGCTCAAGGGGGGCGAAGTCCTGGTCGTGACCATCCCTCCCGCGGCCCCCGCCGAAGCCCAAGCCGAGGATATCCCCCTGGTCGTCCTCTACGAGGACCCCCACCTGATCGTCATCGACAAGCCGGCCGGCCTGGTGGTTCATCCCGCCGCCGGTCACGCCTCGGGAACCCTGGTCAACGCCCTGCTCCACCATTGCGGCGACCTCTCCGGGGTGGGAGGGGAGTTGCGGCCGGGGATCGTCCACCGCCTCGACAAGGAAACCTCGGGGGTCCTGGTGGCGGCCAAGGACGATGTCGCGCACCGCCACCTCTCCGCCCAGTTCAAGGCCCACAGCATCAGCCGCCGCTACCTGGCCCTGGTCTACGGGCTGGTGCCGAAGGAGGCGGGGGTCGTCGACCGGCCCATCGGCCGGCATCCCTCAGACCGCAAGAGGATGAGCGGCCAGGCCCGCGTCGGCCGCCGGGCCGTGACCCGCTGGAAGGTTCTTCGGCGCTATGACCTGGACCAGCTGACCCTGGTGGAGCTGACCCTGGAGACGGGGCGCACCCACCAGATCCGGGTCCATTTCTCGGAGATGAACCACCCTCTGGTGGGGGACCCGGTCTACGGGGGGGCGAACCGATCCGGCTCTCTCTCCGATGCCTGGCTGCGCAGCCGGGTCCGGGCGATGGGACGACAGTTTCTTCACGCCCGGCTGCTCGGCCTGGTTCACCCCGTCAGCGGGGAGTATATGGAGTTCGGCAGCCCCCTGCCGCAGGAGCTCCAGGCCCTTCTCGATCACCTGGACGCCAAGTCCGCTCCGCAGAGCTGAAACCCTACGGGGTCGCCATCGTCAACCCACCATCACTGGAGCCCTACGGATCATGAAACTCGCACGTCAAGGGAAGATCAGCTTCCTGCAGCCCGGATGGTCGGCTCAGGGCCCCCTGGCGGCCGGCTTCACCACCCGCAACGGCGGGGTCAGCCGCGCCCCCTTCAATTCCCTCAACCTCGGCTACAACACCGAGGACCTGCGTCCCAACGTCGAGGGAAACCGCTCCACCCTGGCGCGCGCCTTCGATCTGCCCACCCACCTGCTGCTCACCGTCAACCAGGTGCATGGCAGCGACCTGCTGGTCCTCGATCAGCCCAACCCCGACCTCTCCCACTTTCTCAACGTGGCGTGCGACGGCATCATCACCGACCAGCCGGGGATCATGATCGGCATCCTGGTCGCCGACTGCTATCCCGTGCTGCTGGCCGACCCCGTAAAGCGGGTGGTGGGGGCGGTTCACGTGGGCTGGCGTGGGGCGGCGGCGGGGATCATCGGCAAGGGGGTGACCGCCATGGTCCGGCAGTTCGGCTGCCGGCCCGGCGATATCTGCGCCGCCGTCGGTCCGGGGATCGGCGGCCACAAGTACGAGGTCGACCGCCCGGTGCGCGACGCCTTCCGCTCCGGGAGCGACCACTGGGACGCCATCGCCCGGGAGACCACCCTCGGCAAGTGGCAACTCGACCTGCGCGCCAGCTGCCGGCTCCAGCTCTCTGACGCCGGCCTCGACCCGGCCCGGGTGGAGGTGGCCGAGGAGTGCACCTGCTGCCACCGGGAGCTCTTCTTCTCCTACCGCCGGGATGCCGGTCGCACCGGGAGGCAGATGGGGTTCGTGGCGCTGACCTAGGGGAGAGGCCATCGAAGCAGATTTTCACGGGGAGACGCAGAGCCGCAGGGTCGTCCAGGGACTTTTCGTCATACTCGGCGGGGTTTCCCCAGCGTTCCCTGCGTCTTTGCGTTGATACCTTTGTTTCTGAAGTGAGTTCCCAAAAAAGGGGGGAAGGCCATGGGCCTTCCCCCCTTTTCATTTGTGCTCATGGAGCCCTCGGCCCGGTCCTCAGAAGGGATTTTCCGGCGCCCTGCTCGCCTGCAGCAGGGTGGTCAGAACGGTGGCCAGGGCCTTGCTGCTGTAGGGTTTGGCGAGGTAGGCCTTGCCGCCGCAGGCGAAGCCCTTTTTGAAATCCTCCGGGTTGTCCCGGCCCGTGACGAAGGCGATGGGGATATTCTGGGTGCGGGGGTGGGCCTTGAGCTTTTTGCCGAACTCGAAGCCGTCGGTGTCGGGCAGGATCACGTCGAGCAGGATGGCGTCGGGGATCTGTTTGCGGATCGCTTCGGCCGCCTCGGCCCCCGTTTTGGCCGGGATCGGCTCGTGTCCGAGCTGCTTGAGGATGTCCATCCCCTTGTGCAGGCTGATCATTTCATCTTCGACTATCAGGATTTTTGCCATCGTGTCTCCCCCGGATTTTTCGTTATGGTAGCAGCTTCCAGGCGCTTTGTCCCGCGCCGGAGAAACTATTTCTAGCAATTTCCGTTCCTCATGAACGCAAACCCGGGGGGCCGGGAAAAACGGCAAAGAGCCGGGGCCGGAGATTCCGGGCCCCGGCTCTTGACGGCCGGTCGCTGACATTTTCCGCCCCCCTGGCGGGGTTTCGGGTCAGGAGGTGAGCAGGCTGGTGAGGGCGGTGTTGAGGGCCCTGCTGGTGTAGGGCTTGGCCAGGTAGACCCTCCCGCCGCTGGCAAAGCCCCGCTTGTAGTCGGCGGGCTTGTCGCGGCCCGAGACGTAGGCGATGGGAATCTGCTTGGTGCGGGGGTGGGCCTTGAGCTTCTGCCCGAAGTCGAAGCCGTTGGTGTCGGGCAGCTCCACGTCGAGGAGGATGGCGTCGGGCAGCAGCTGCCGGATGGCTTCGGCCGCCTCGGCGCCGTTCTTGGCCGCGAAGGTCTCGTGGCCGAGCTGCTTCATGATATCGATCCCCTTGACCATGCTGATGGGGTCGTCTTCTACGATGAGAATTCTGGCCATGGTCCCCTCCTCGGTATCTGGTCATCCCTTTGCGGGTCAATGGGGTGGATTTCCTCCCCTGTGACCGTGTTATAGGCAATTAACGTGCCCGGTTTCCGGAAAGGGAGAATAGGATGGGGGCGGGAGGGGGGGGCTAGGGAGAAGAAAGAGGTCGCGGAAGGGGGCCGCAGGCG
>JBFHXN010000182.1:0-5656 GCA_041598955.1 Desulfuromonadales bacterium
CTTCTACTTCCGTCACTCAGGTATTAGATAAAAATGGGAAGCCAAAAACATGTAATCCTTAATGCCCCTGACACAGGGATGGCACGACGCTATACTGGGAAAGAGATTCAACCCAGGAGGCTACCATGCTGTCAATGGCTCTCTCCCCAGAGCGGACCGCCCGGCTCTCTGCTACCCCCTGTCACTCGGCCCCCCTTTGCCTCCCCCAGGGCCCGTCAAAGCATTCCATGCAGATGAAGCGATATCCCTTCCCTCTCATCATCGCGACTCTTTCTTTCCTTGCACTCTCCGGGTGCTCTTTTGAATTGAGCCATGTCTTCTCCTCGACTCAAAACCTTCTCGGAACCCCGGCCCAAAACGGTCAGTCCTACGAGGAGGTCTATTTTTTTTCACGAGATGGCCTTTCTCTTCACGGCTGGTATGTCCCGGGGGAGGCCGGAAACCCCCTGGTCGTCCTTTTTCACGGAAACTCCGCCAACATCTCCCACCTCCTGGACTATCTCCATTTCCTGAACGGTCTCGGGCTGTCATCCTTTATTTTCGATTATCGCGGCTTTGGCACCAGCGAGGGGCACGCCCAGAAGGAGGAGGACCTCTATCAGGATTCACGGGGCGCCCTGGATTATCTTTCCGGCCGCGGCTGGGAGCCCCGGCAGATGATCTATTTCGGCCACTCAATGGGCGCGGCTGCAGCACTGCAGATGGCTCTCGAAACGCCTCCAGCCGGCCTGATTCTGGAGGCTCCCTTTACCAACCTCCGGGAGATCGCATGGCATTTCTTCCCCTTCACCTACGCCGTGTTCGGGTGGTGGAGCATGGGGGATGAATTCGACAACCTCGATAAAATCGGAAAGATTACCCGCCCCGTCCTCCTGTTCCATGGAGACCGGGACCGCGTCGTCCCCACCGATATGTCCCTGAGACTCTTTGCTCGGGCCCGGGAACCCAAAACCCTTGTTATTGTTCCCGGTGCCGGCCACAGCAACTCCTTTCTGATCGGCGGAGAGCCCTATCGTGCATCCTGGTTGAGCTTCCTGGCTTCAATTGATGGCCCTTCTCCCCTCCCTTGAAAATCATTGCCGGACAGGTTATACAACCCCGGTAACCCTGTGGCGCGCCGATGTCGCAATACCTGAAACAGCTTGCCCTTTTGAAATGAGTCCCCCATCCTTCTTCCGGAGGCCCTTTTGAATCTCCAAGAGCTGACAGAACTGCTCGACCGCCCTTCCTCCCATGCAACCCTGTCAACCTGCGACTCCGAAGGAAATCCAAACTCCGCCCTGTTCGGATCCCTGCGAATCACCGACGGCAATAGGGTTGTCCTCGGGCTGGGAGACAACCGCACCCTTCAAAACCTCTCTGTCAACCCCCACGGGGCCATCCTGGTCTTCGAACCTGGGGATTCTCTTCCGGCCTGGCGGGGGGCCAGGCTTTATGTGGAGGTCGTCTCCATAGAGAGGTCCGGAGCGCTTCTGGACGGAATGATTCAGGACATCACCAAAGCGGCGGGGCGGGCGGCAGGAAGAATGATCAAGGCCGCCGTGACATTTCGGATCACCCATTCCCGTCCCCTGATCGATTTTGGCCGCTGACTTTACCGTCATGCCATTCAGGAATTTACATTTTGACCACAACAGGGTAAATTGCCGTCCACTGCACCGTTATTCCACTCCTCCCGGAGAGAAGTCTTGCCTGACCAACCACTGCCCTCCCGCAAAACCACGACGGCATCATGAACATCCTTCTTGTCAATCCCCCCAACTGCGGCCGAAGCATTCCCGAGGAGCGCTACGGCATCGATTCACTCAAGCAGATTTTCCGGGGGGAACCCCTGGCCCTTGAAACTCTGGCCGGAAACCTTCCCGGGCATGACGTGCGCATCGTCGACCTGAAGGCCGCGCCCGATTCCCTCGGCACCGTGCTCGACCAGTTTCAACCCGACATCGCCGGCCTTACGGGGGTGACCTGCGAGGCAAACACCCTCCTGCTTCTGGCGGCAACCATCAAGGACGCCTGCGGAGCCACCGTCGTGGCAGGGGGGATCCATGCCTCCAACAATCCCGAATTCTTCAATCACCCCGTCATCGATTTCGTCGTCCTCGGGCTGGGAAAGCAAAGCTTTCGCGAACTCGTCGAGGCCCTTGATTCCGGCGGGGACACCCATTGCATCCCCGGGGTCGCCAAGGTTTGCCCTGGCGGGGCCCTTTCCTGGGTCCCTCGCACCTACGGCCCAGCCGATCTCGCCGAGGGGATGCCGCCGCGATACGACCTGACTCAGCCCTACCGGCAGACCTACACCCTGAAATCCCTGGGACTCGACCTCGGCTTCGTCTCCTCGGCCTTCGGGTGCCCCTTTGACTGCAGCTTTTGCTGCATCGCGGGGCTCACCGGAGGGCGCTACCTGACCATGAGCGTAGAGGCTGTGGTGCGCGACATCCAGTTGCTTCCCGATATCCCGGTCATCCGCCTCGTCGATGCCAATACCTTCGGCAACCCTGACCATGCCAGGCGCCTCTCCCGGGGCATTCGGAAGGCAGGCATCCAGAAGAGTTTTCTGGCCGACGTTCGCTCCGACACCGTCGTCCGCCACCCTGATCTGCTTCGGGAATGGAAGGAGACCGGTCTGCGATCGGTCGTGATCGGCTTCGAGGAAATCGACGACTTCAGCCTGGGTGGACTCAACAAATCGAACAGCGCCGCCATGAACCGGGATGCCATCGCCATCCTGCGCGAGCTGGGGATTACGATCGTCGGGGACTTCATCGTCTCCCCCGACTATGAGGAAAGCCGTTTCACCGACCTGACAAGATATCTCGAGGAAAATCCCATCGACCTCCCGATCTTTACCGTCTTGACCCCCCTGCCGGGGACGCCCCTTTTCGATCAGATGAAGGGGAGGATCTCCATTCACGACCTGGACTATTACACCCTCACCAATGCGGTCGTTCCGACATTTCTGGAGGAGAGGATCTTCTACGAACACTATGCGCACTTGAGTAAAACCGCCCACGCCAAGGCCAAACTTTAGCTGCAAGGGAATACCGACATGGCCGTCTACATCACCGACCTGGCAGCTTTTCTGCCCAATGCCCCTGTTTCCAACGAGGAGATGGAGCAGATCCTGGGCATGGTCAACGAGGTGCCGTCACGCACCCGCAGAATCATCCTGCGCAACAACAAGATCCGCAGCAGGCATTATGCGCTCGATCCCGTCACCGGGAAGCCGACCCACAACAATGCCCAGCTCACCGCGGAAGCGATCCGCCGCCTGCGCCCCCATCCCGGCTTTTCCCCCGCCCAGATCGGATGTCTCTGCTGCGGCACCTCTTCTCCCGATCAGATCATGCCTGGCCACGGACTGATGGTGCATGGCGAGATCGGTGGAGGGCCTTGCGAGGTTGTAAGCACGGCCGGCATCTGCCTCTCGGGGATGACGGCTTTCAAATACGCCTACATGAACGTGGCTTTGGGCCTTTCGAAAAACGCCGTGGCAACGGGCTCCGAACTCGCCTCCACCTTCATGCGGAGACAACTTTGCGGCGGGGTCGATCCGCAGAAGGCGACTGCGCTGGAATCGCAACCGATCCTTTCCTTCGAAGCCGACTTCCTGCGGTGGATGCTCTCCGACGGGGCCGGGGCCGCCTTTCTGGCCGATGCGCCTTCACCTGAGGGGATTTCCCTGCGCATCGACTGGATAGAGCATCTCTCCTTCGCCCATGAACTCGAGACCTGCATGTACGCCGGGGCCGTAAAAAGCGAAGAGGGGAAAATCACCGGATGGCGAGAGCATGCGTCCCTGCAGGACGCGGCCGCTCAGGGCTCCTTTCTGATCAAGCAGGACGTCAAGCTGCTCAACAGGGAAATCATCCTGACGGCCGTGGAGAGAACCCTCCCTCCCATCATCGGGAAACATGCCCTTGACCCCGACGACTATCAGTGGTTCCTTCCCCACTACTCCTCTGACTACTTCCGCCAGGAACTCCATGACCATATGAAGGGGATCGATTTCCACATCCCCCAGGAGCGCTGGTTCACCAACCTCGCCGAAAAGGGGAACACCGGCGCCGCCTCCATCTTCATTATCCTCGAGGAACTTTTCCACTCCGGGAAAATCCGAAAAGGGGATCGTCTTCTCTGCTTCATTCCCGAGAGCGGTCGATTTTCCATGTGCTACATGCAGCTCACCGCTGTCTGAGCCTTCGCTCCCCCGGACAGAGCCTCCTTCGGAAATGCAAAAACGGCTGCGCCCCCGGAAGGCGACAGCCGTTTTTTTTCGGATCCTTCGAAAGGTTTTGCCCCCTTCGGCTACCCCCGGGACAGGCGGATGAAATCGGCCAGGGTGGCCAGGGACCGGAGCACCTCGCGGCTGCTGTCCTGGGCCCCGATACGGACGTCATATCGCTTCTGCACCGCCACGACGATTTCCACGGCATCCAGGGAGTCGAGACCCAGGGGAGAGTCGGGCCCGATCATCGGGGCATCGACATCCATGTTCTCCGGCGGGTCGAGCACGTTGCAGACCGCGATGATCATCTCCCACAATTCATGTTCCAGCCCGTAGTTCACTGCCTGCTCCATTGATTTCTCCCTGTTCCCAAAACTGTCACCCATTGCATCAATGCCCGCCACGGCACCCTCGATAGAAAGAAGCCCATCCGACCGTCAGGGTCACCGCGAAAAAGGCGAGAAGCGCCAGGGCATTGTCCATGATGTCCCAAAGACCCGCCCTCCGCACGAAAATGTCCAGAAAGCCGTCGAGTCCCCACCCGAGAGGGGAAAGGACGCTGAGGGTCTGCATGGCTTTCGGCATCACGTAGACGGGAACCATGATGCCGCCGATCGCGGCGGCCACCACCACCGAAACAGCCCCGAACATGGAAGCCTGTTCATAGCTGCGCACCAGCGTCCCGATCAATATGCCGTACCCGGATGCCGCCAGGGCGGCGCAGAGGGCGAGAAAGGCGACCGCCAGAGGTTGAGAGCCCAGGTCGAGGACCGGCGTGCCGAGCAAGGGAAGCAGGGTCTTTCCGACCAGAAGCATCAGGCCGAACTGAACCAGGCAGACGGCCACATAGGCCATCAGCTTTCCCCCCAGAAGCGACCAATAGGAGACCGGGATGCTCAGCAGCCGCTGAAGGGTTCCTTCCTGCCGCTCGCGGATGAGGTTTCCGGAGAGGGGCACCACGATGAAAAACATGCCGAAGAGCGCCCAGGCCGGCACGTTCTGCTGCACGGCATTGGGCATCACGGCCTCCCCCCCCCCGGCGGCCACCTGAGGCCGGACCGTCAGCAGGGACTCCCGGCCCCAGGCCGCCTGCAGATCGGGGAATTCGGCCATGGCCTGCCCCACCGCCATGGGATTGATCCTCTGGGCGAGAATCCTGGCCATGCTCTTCCTGAGGGATGCGGAGAGGACCCGGGCCTTCTCTTCAGCCTCCAGCCCCTGCACGACCTGCTCCAGGGAGCTGGTGACGGCGGTCCGGAAAACCCCCTGGACCGTCGGATCGAAATATACGGTCAGCGAAAGGGGACCTTCCTCCGGAATCCCGGCGGCGTCGTTCTTCCCCTCCATCGCCCGTTCGGCAAACCGGCGTGCGCGGGCCCGCAGCTCCTCCGTTGCTCTCTCCGGGATGAAGATGCAGAACTGGAAGTCACC
>JBFHXN010000183.1:0-5638 GCA_041598955.1 Desulfuromonadales bacterium
ATCCTGCCATCTCTTTTCAACGACCCAGGCAGTCCAGCCCCCGCTCGACAACAATCGGTCGACCAGGGTTCATCCCGGCGCCCTTAGCCGCCGGGCCAGCTCGCTGGCATAACGACGACCGAGGCTATTTCGGTTTTCACGGGCCCAGTCGGTCAACGAAGTGACGCCTGCCGCCGGGGCATCGACGTAGAGAAGATCAGCCATCAGCCCACGAATCTCCTCACGAGTAATCAGCACATCCCCCACCATGCGACCGAGGATCTTCCCTGCCAGGAGGCCCAGGACGGGAGGGATGGAAACGAGAGGTCGACGCTTCCCGATAATCTCCCCGAGGGTGGAGACCAGTTCCCGGAAAGTGAAGGTCTCGAGGCCGATGGCGTTGATGATCCGGTTGCCTTCCCCCAACCCCTCCTTCACGGCGAGTTCTGCAAGATCGTCGACATAGATCGGTTGCAGCCGGTATTCCCCCTCTCCGAAAATTCCGAAGAGGGGGAAGCGCCTCAACAGCCAGCAGATGTTGTTGATCAGGATGTCTTCCCGTCCAAAGAGCACCGTCGGCCGAAGAATGCTGTGGGAGAGGCCGCTTTCCGCCAGGGCCCTTTCCAGACGGGCCTTCCCCTGGAAATATTCGAGGGGGGAATCCTCCGACGGGTTGGTGATGCTGACATGAACGACCCGTCTGACGCCGGCTGCCCGGGCCGCTTCGAAGAGCCTCAACGTATTTTCCACAGCTTCGGAATGTCCAAAATCCCGATGGTTGAATCGGACCCAGTAGGTGTTGTAAAGGACCTCGGCCCCTTCCAGGGAACGGACCAGCCCCTGAAAATCGGCGAAATTCAATGGGGACGCCTCGACTCGGCCCGAGAAGGGATCGAACCGCCCAGAGCGGTTGGTCAAGGTACGCACCAGACACCCCTTCTCAAGGAGTCGGGCTGCGATGTATTTTCCCGAATAGCCGAAGGCTCCCGTCACCACCTGCAGACCTCGCTTTGTCATCGGTTGCTCCTCTCTCCCGGATGTCCATGGGCCGGGATCTTTGGTTTGTTTTGTTCTGAAGACTGTGAACACCTCAACCAAAAAAAACTACCCTTTCCCCGTCAGCAGGGAAAGAAGAGCCCTGGCCTGGGACTCATCGGCCAAGAGGGTGGATGCGAGACGATCAAAGGTTGCGAGCATTTTTTCCATTGCCTTCAGTCGCTCCAGGGCAATCCCTCCCGGTGACTTTCCCGCCTTCTCGAGGGTGGCCCTGAGGCTCCCCAGAACCGGATCGAATTCGCGCTTCTTGCGCTCAGCCACGATGCGGAAAAGCATCTGCCAGGGATCGGGCTCGCAAAGGAAGAACTCCCTCCTCTCCCCCGCCAGGAGGACCTTGCGGACCACTCCCCA
Source organism: Desulfuromonadales bacterium (assembly GCA_041598955.1). Taxonomy (GTDB): domain Bacteria; phylum Desulfobacterota; class Desulfuromonadia; order Desulfuromonadales; family JBFHXN01; genus JBFHXN01. Next base: position 1,387 of record JBFHXN010000183.1, read on the forward strand.
ACCTCTCAATTCCTTCAGGCAGGTGCTGCCGTTTCCTTTGCTGATCTGTAGCCGCGAACAGATGTCGTCCAGGCACCAGGGCTGCTCGGTGATGATCAGCAGGGCGTGAACCCGAGCCACGGAGGCATTGACCCCCCAGGAGGAGCCCATCGCCCCCCAGGTCTCGACGAATTCATCGATGATTGTGTCGTCCATGAATCACCTCTGTTCATTTTTTTCTGAACATATCAAACAACCCAGACCCTGTCAACGCCTGTCGAGAGCATCCCCAAAAAAAACGCCCGCCCGGGTCTGGGACCGGGCGGGCGACTCTCTATCTGACTTGATGCAGTTTCAGGCGATTTCCATCAGCCGGATCTCGAAGGTGAGATCCTTGCCGGCCAGGGGGTGGTTGGCGTCGAGGGTGACCTCGGCGTCGGTGATGTTGGTGATGGTCACCAGGACCGGATGGCCGTCTTCCTGGGGCACTTGAAGCTGGAGCCCGAGTTCGGGCTTGATGTGCTCGGGAAAGCGGCTCGGATCGACGGTCATCTGGAGATCCTCCCGGCGAGGGCCGTAGGCCTGGTCGGCGGGAATCTTCACAGTTTTGGAGTCGCCGGGGGCCAGGCCGATCACCCCCTGCTCGAAACCCGGGATGAGCTGACCGTTGCCGACGGTGAACTCCATCGGTTCGCGCTCGAGGGAACTGTCGAACACCGTGCCGTCTTCGAGGGTACCGGTGTAATGAACCTTGACGGAATCTCCGTTTTTCGCTTGGGACATGCCTCTGCCTTTCCTGCCTTTGGGTTCGTAACTCGCGGGAAACCGGCCAGCCTGTGCGGGCCGCCAGGGCCGCGCACCCGGCGACCCGATCCCCATGGCGGTAAAGCGAACGACAACCCGCTCCTTCCGCCAGACCCTTCTTTTGTACCATCCCGGCAGGGGCCGGTGTCAACCCCTACCCCCTGCGGCGAGCTACCGCGGCCCGGATCTCCTCCACGCAGGCATAGGGGATTTTCAGATTTCCGCGCCCCGACCCGACCCTGACCTCCCCCCCCTCGATGCCGTGGAAATCCGAGCCTCCGGTGACGATCAGCCCCCTTCTGCGGGCTTCGGTCAGATACCAGTCGATGTCGTCATTGCTGGAGCCTGAGTTGTAGGCCTCGACCCCCTCCAGCCCCAGGGTGACGAAGCGGTCGAGGAGCTCCAGGAAGACCTTTCGTTTGGGGGTGATGAAGGGGGGGTGTGCGAGGACGGTGACCCCTCCGGCCCGGTGGACAAGGTCGATGGCCTCGTCGATGGGGAAGAAGCGCTTGTCGACGTTGCAGGGGACGAGGTACCTCTGGAAGGCCGCCTCGGTTCCGGAGACATGCCCGGCCTCGATGAGGGCGAGGGCAATGTGGGGGCGCCCCACGGTGCCTCCGGCCAGTTCCCGGACCCGCTCGAAGGAGATGGGGTTCCTTTTCTCCCGGGCGAGCTTCTCGTTGACCCCCTCGACGATCCTCTCGTTGCGCCCCTCACGGAAATCCTGAAATTCCCGCAGGGCACCCTTAAGTTCGGGATGATGATGGTCGAAACCATAGCCGAGCAGGTGGATGTCCCGAAAATCCTCCCAGACCACGGAGAGCTCCACGCCGGTGATGATCTCGACCCCCAGCCGCGCGCCGGCGGCCATGGCCCCATCGATGCCGTCGATGTTGTCGTGATCGCACAGGGAGATGGCCGCCAGATTCGCCTCGGAGGCCAGGCGCACGACCTCCTCCGGAGGATAAATGCCGTCGGAGCAGGTGCTGTGAAGATGAAGGTCGACCAGGCGATTCATGGATCTCTCACCCTTTCGCTTCGCTCACTCGAGCTCACAGAGAACACGGAGTAAGCAAAAGAAAACCCAGATTCTTGAAAAATCGAAGACACATTGACTGATTGAGAAAGCCTGTTTGGAGTTACCCTCTAGTTGGCCATTCTGACGATCCCGTTTTTGAGGAGAGTTTCGTTGAAGTTAACCAGCAACCCCAAGGGTTTACATGCCAGGCGCAGATAAGTGAGCAATTGCTTGCAATGCAAGGGGAGAATCTTTTCCACTGACTTCAATTCTACCACCACAGTGTCTTCCACCAGCAAGTCGATCCGAAGTCCCTTGTCATCGATAACTCTCCCACGGTATCGAAGAGGAAGGCAGACTTCCGAGTCAACCCTCAAACCCCTTTCCCGAAGTTCGATCAGCAGGCAGGAGTGGTAGACCGATTCCAGAAGACCGGGGCCCAGTTCCCGATGCACGGCGACTGCACCGCCGATAATCTGCGACGTCACCTCATTCAGGTCCATTGGCACGCTCCACGTGGCGTTGTTCCTCTCAGTGTACTCCGTGTGCTCTGTGCGAGAGGACCCTCGCCTCACTTTTTCACCCGAAACCCGGCCTTCTCCCAAGCCCCGGCGTCACTGGCGCTCTTTTTCATTTCAGGGGCCGGGGGGGCCTTCTTCGGCCGCTCGCCTCCCTGGGGGTTGGCCTCCTTGATGGAGAGGGAGATGCGCTTGCGGGGGATGTCGACGGCGAGAACCTTCACCTTGACGATCTCCCCGACACGCACCGCCTCGTTGGGGTCGCGCACGAAGCGGTGGGCGAGGTGGCTGACGTGGACCAGGCCGTCCTGGTGCACCCCGATGTCGACGAAGGCCCCGAAGGCCGTGACGTTGGTCACCGTTCCGGTGAGGACCATCCCCTCCTTGAGGTCGGAGAGCTGCTGCACGTCTTCGCGGAAGGTCACGCTCTGGAATTCGGCGCGGGGGTCCCGGCCCGGCTTCTTGAGCTCCTCGAGGATGTCCCGCAGGGTCGGCAGCCCCACCCCCTCTCCGACGTAACGCTTGAGGTCGATACGGGAAGCGAGGGCCGGGTCGGCCACCAGGGAGGCGAGGGAGCCCCCCAGGTCGGAGGCCATCTTCTCCACCAGGGGGTAATTCTCGGGGTGGACGGCCGTGTTGTCGAGGGGATGGCTCCCCCCCCGGATGCGCAGAAAGCCGGCGGCCAGCTCAAAGGCCTTGGCCCCGAACCGGGGCACGTCGAGGAGCCCGGCGCGGGAGGCGAAGGGGCCCCGCTCGTCCCGGAAGCGCACGATGGCGCGGGCCAGGGCCTCGCCGATCCCCGAAACGTAGGAGAGCAAAGCCCAGGAGGCGGTGTTGAGATCGACCCCGACGTAGTTGACGCAGGACTCAACGACCTCGTCGAGAGACTTCTTGAGGGCGGCCTGGTTCACGTCGTGCTGGTACTGCCCGACGCCGATGCTCTTGGGATCGAGTTTCACCAGCTCGGCCAGGGGGTCCTGCAGGCGCCGGGCGATGGAGACGGCGCCCCGCACCGAGACGTCGAGGTCGGGGAATTCATCCCGGGCGATGTCCGAGGCCGAGTAGACGCTCGCCCCCGCCTCGCTGACCACCACCACCGCCAGTTTGTGTCCCACCTCGGCGAGGGTCTCCTTGACGAACTGCTCCATCTCCCGGCTGGCGGTTCCGTTGCCGATGGCCACCATGTCGAGGCGGTGCTCCCGGACCAGGCGCAGCAGCTCGGCCCGGGCCGGGGCGATCTTTTTCTCCCCCGTGTGGGGGTAGATGGTGGCGTGCTCCAGGAGCCGCCCGGTGCCGTCCACCGCCACCAGCTTCGACCCGGTGCGCAGCCCGGGATCGACCCCCAGGACCCGGCGGCTGCCCGCCGGGGGGGCGAGAAGCAGATTGCGCAGGTTCTGGGCGAAGACGGCGATGGCCGCCTCGTCGGCCCTCTTCTTCGCCTCCAGACGCAGCTCGACCTCGATGGAGGGGGCGATGAGCCTGCGGTAAGCGTCCTCGGCGACCCCTTCCAGAAGGGGCCGGCAGGGGGAATCCCCCTTGAGCAGGCGTCCCTTGAGCCGAAGCAGGATCTCCTCCTCGGGTGCGAGGACGGAGAGCCGCAGCACCTCCTCCTTCTCCCCCCGGCGCATGGCGAGCATTCTGTGGGAGGGGATCTCCTTCAGGGGCTCCCGGTAGTCGTAGTACATCTCGAACTTGCTGACGCTCCCGGCCTTCTCCGGGGCCACCCGGCAGACGAAGGCCCCCTGCTCCCAGGTGAGCGACCGGACCAGGGCCCGGGCGTCGGCATCCTCGCTGAGGCGCTCGGCCAGAATGTGCCCCGCCCCCTCGAGGGCGGCGGCCCCGTCGGCCACATCCTTCGACGGATCGACGAAGGGGGCGGCGAGCTCCTCGGGGAGCCTGCCCGGCTCCTGGGCGGCGAGCAGGTCGGCGAGGG
>JBFHXN010000184.1:0-5625 GCA_041598955.1 Desulfuromonadales bacterium
AAAGGGAAAAGTTCGCCACCAAGGCACCAAGACACCAAGAGAAGCAGGGGGACTCTTGAATCAGGCCTTAACCAAAGGGCTTCTTCCTTGATTTCCTTGGTGACTCCGTGTCTTGGTGGCGAAGGCCTTGACACGTTACTTGACGATCTCCGTCCCGACACCCTTGTCGGTGAAGATCTCGAGGAGCACGGCGTGCTCCACCCGGCCGTCGATGATGTGGGCCTTTTTCACCCCGTCCCGCAGGGCGTCGGCGCAGCAGACCACCTTGGGGATCATGCCGCCGACGATGGCCTCTTCGGTGATCAGGCGGTGCATCTCGGCCACGGCGATGCTCGAGAGGAGGTTTCCCCCCTTGTCCTTGACCCCCTGCACGTCGGTGAGCAGGATCAGCTTTTCGGCCCCCAGGGCCGCGGCCACCCGCCCGGCGACCAGGTCGGCGTTGACGTTGTAGCTCTCCCCCTCGGGACCGACACCGACGGGCGCGATGACGGGGATGAACTTGCCCTTCTCGAGGGTTTCGATCAGCTCCCGGTTGACCCGCACCACGTCGCCGACGAAGCCGAGGTCGACCAGCTCCGTCCGGCCGTCCTCACCCCGGACCTCCTCGAGAAGCTTCTTGCAGAGCAGCAGGTCGCCGTCCTTCCCCGAGAGGCCCACGGCCCGTCCCCCGTGGCGGTTGATGAGGCCGACCACCTCCTTGTTGACCTGGCCGGTGAGCACCATCTCCACCACCGACATGGTCGCCTGGTCGGTGACCCGCATCCCCCGCACGAACTCCGAGACGATGCCGTAGCGCTTGAGGGTTTCGTTGATCTGCGGCCCCCCGCCGTGGACGATGACGGGGTTGAGGCCGATGTACTTGAGCAGGATCACGTCCCGGGCGAAGGACTCCCGGAGCCGCTCCTCGGCCATGGCGTGGCCGCCGTACTTGATGACGATGGTCTTGTTGGAAAAGCGCTGGATGTAGGGGAGCGCCTCCATCAGCACCTTGGCCTTGTTGATCAGTTCCTGCATGTTCGCAACTCTCCGGAAACAAGGTTCAAGGTTCAAGGTTCAAGGTTCAAGGAGAGAGTCTAAGATGTTCCCCTCGCACCTTGCACCTTGCCCCTTGGATCAAAGAATGTATCTGGCCAGGTCCTCGTCCTTGACGATCTCCGAGAGCCGCTCCCGTACGGTGGCGGCGTCGATGGTCAGAGGTTTTTTCGGGAGTTCCGGGGCGGCGAAGGAGATCTCCTCGAGGAGCTTTTCGAGGATGGTGTGGAGCCGCCGGGCGCCGATGTTCTCGGTGCTCTCGTTGACCTGTCGGGCGATGCGGGCGATCTCCCGCACGCCATCCGGGTCGAAGGAGAGAGCCACCCCCTCGGTGGCGAGCAGCGCGCTGTACTGGCGCAGCAGGGCGTTCTTCGGTTCGGTGAGGATGAGCACGAAATCCTCCTCGCTCAGGCTCTCGAGCTCGACGCGGATGGGAAAGCGCCCCTGCAGTTCGGGGATGAGGTCGGAGGGCTTGGCCACGTGGAAGGCTCCGGCGGCGATGAAGAGGATGTGGTCGGTTTTCACCGGGCCGTACTTGGTGTTGACCGTGCTTCCCTCCACGATGGGGAGGATGTCCCGCTGCACCCCCTCCCGGGAGATCTGGGGGCCCTGGCCCCCCTCGCGGCTGGCGATCTTGTCGATCTCGTCGATGAAGATGATGCCGCTCTGCTCGGTGCGCTCCCGGGCCAGGGTCTGTACCTTCTCCATGTCGACGAGTTTCTCGGCTTCGGCCTGGATGAGCAGTTCCCGGGCCTCGCCGACCTTCATGCGCCTGCGCTTGGTCTTCTTCGGGAAGAGGTTGCCGAACATCTCCTTGAGGTTGATGTCCATCTCCTCCATCCCCTGGGGGGTGAAGATCTCCAGGGCCGGCATCCGCCCCGACTGGGTCTCGACCTCGACGTAGCGGTCGTTGAGGGAGCCCAGGCGCAGCAGCTTGCGCAGCTTCTCCCGGGTCGCCTCTCGGCTCTCCCCCGCCTCGCCTCCGGCTTCGGCGGGCACCGTCTCCCCGGGCAGGAGCAGGTCGAGGAGGCGCTCCTCGGCGAGATCCTCGGCCTTCAGGCGCACGGCCTGGGCCTCCTCTTCCCGCACCATGTGGATGGCGAGCTCCACCAGGTCGCGCACCATGCTCTCCACGTCGCGGCCGACATAGCCGACTTCGGTGAACTTGGAGGCCTCGACCTTGACGAAGGGGGCCTGGGCGAGTTTGGCCAGGCGACGGGCGATCTCGGTCTTGCCGACCCCCGTGGGGCCGATCATGATGATGTTCTTCGGGGCGATCTCGTCGCGCAGCTCGGCGGGGACCTGCTGGCGGCGCCAGCGGTTTCGCAGGGCCACGGCCACGGCCTTTTTGGCCGCCTTCTGCCCGATGATGTAGCGGTCGAGCTCGGAGACGATTTCCCGGGGGGTGAAGTTGGTCACGTCAGGCTCTCCACCAGGATCCGGTCGTTGGTGTAGATGCAGATCCCCGCGGCGATCCCCAGGGCCTCTTCGGCGATCTGGGCGGCCTTCAGGGGCGAATGTCCGAGCAGGGCCCGGGCGGCGGCCAGGGCATAGGGCCCCCCCGAGCCGATGGCGGCGATGCCGTCGTCGGGCTCGATGACGTCGCCGGCGCCGGAGAGGACGAGGGTCGTTTCCCGGTCGGCGACGATGAGCAGGGCCTCGAGCTTGCGCAGAATGCGGTCGGTGCGCCAGTCCTTGGCCAGTTCCACGGCGGCCCGGGCGAGATTGCCGCGGTATTCCTGGAGCTTGGCCTCGAACTTCTCGAAGAGGGTGAAGGCGTCGGCGGTGCTCCCGGCGAAGCCGGCCAGGATCTGCCCTCCGTGAAGCCGGCGCAGCTTGCGGGCGGTGTGCTTCATCACCGTGGTGCCGAGGGTCACCTGGCCGTCGCCGGCGAGGGCGACTTCCCCCTCCTTGCGAACACAGACGATGGTGGTGCCTCGAAACATGGCAGACTCCCCTTCAAGGGCCGTGGAATGGCGAAAAATAGGGGAAATATATCACAGCGACTGGGGGAGACAAAGAAAAAAGCCGGCGCGCTCCAGTGAATTCCGGGGGTTCAGAGGGGGAGGGTGACGGTGGCCAGGGTCCCCGCGCCCGGGGCGCTTTCCAGGCGCAGTTCGCCGTGGTGGGTCTGGATGAAGTGGCGGGCGTAGTAGAGGCCCAGGCCGAAGCCCCTGACCTGCCCGGTGTGAGCGGGATCGACCTGGTAGAACTTCTCGAAGACCTTGGTGAGTTCTCCCGGGGGGATTCCCGGACCCTGGTCCCGCACGACCACCGTCAACGACTCACCCTTCGTCTCGGCGCTCACCCGCACCGTGCTCCCCGGGGGAGAGAACTTGAGGGCGTTGTCGATGAGGGCCCCCAGAGCAAAAGAGATGCCGCTGGCGTCGAGGGGGAGGGCCGGCAGGCTCTCGGGCAGCTCGGCCTCAAGGGCCACCCCACGGCTCTCGGCGGTCTGCTGTAGCCCCTGAATGGTCCGCCGCAGCAGGGGGGCGGGGTCGGTCTGTTCAAGACGGGGAGGGGCCGCCTGCAGGACGACCTGGCTCTGCTGCAGCAGGTCTTCGATCAGATGTTCGAGATAGGTCGACTCCTGCAGGATCAGCTCGAGGTGGTGCCGGAAGGCGGGATCCTTCGGATCGCCGATCCCCCGGGCGAGGTTCTGCATGAAGAGGGAGATGGCGGTGACGGGGGTCTTGAGCTTGTGGGAGACCAGCCCGAGGAAGTCGCTCTTGAGCCGGTCCATCTTCTTGAGATGGATCAGCTCCTCCCGGAGGGCCTTCTTCTCCAGCGCCCGGTCGAGGGTGGTGCGCAGCTGCAACAGGTTGATCGGCTTGGTGAGAAAGTCATCGGCGTCGGCCTTGAGGGCCTTCAGGACCACCTCTTTCTCCGCGTAGCCGGTCATGATGACCACCACCTGGCCCGGCTCCCGCTCCTTGATCTGGCTGAGCAGGTCGAGGCCGTTCAGAAGGGGCATCATGACGTCGGTGAGGACCACGTCGACCCTCTGTCGGGCGAGGATGCGCAAGGCCTCTTCGCCGTTTTCGGCCTCCAGCACGCGGCACCCCTTGAGGGCCTTGGCGCAGAGATCCCGGATGAGGGGCTCGTCGTCCACCACCAGAACGGTGCGCCCCTCCTGTTTCTGGGCCAGTTGGAGGGTCTCCCGGAGTTCCTGCCGCACGGTCTTCCTTCCCGGACTCTCGAGGGGTTATTTGAGCGGAGGGGTGAAGAGGGCGAGGAGCTCGACGGGCTCGCTGCCGGGGTTCTTCAGCCCGTGGGGCACCCCGGGCGGGGCGACCCCGCAGGAGCCGGGCCCGAAGGTCAGGGTCTCCTTCCCCATGGTGCAGAGGGCCTGGCCGGAGAGGAGGTAGAAGGTCTCCGTCTGCTCCTCGTGGACGTGGACCAGGATCTCCCCCCCCGGCTCGATGCGTCCCCGGTGGAGGGAGAGGCCGGGATGGGCCGCCGAGGTGACCACGTCCCGCAGGAAATAGCGCTCGTGCTTGGGATGGAGATACTCTTGGAGTTCGGCGGTGCGGACGACGGTGCCTTTCATGGCGTTTCCTTTTCGGTGGAGCGAAAGTTCGAATCTATCTTGGATTCTTGCCACTGTCCCCCCCTCCCTTGAGGGAAGGGGGTAGGGGGAGGGTACTATTGGGCGCAGGTTGAATTTTCCAGTCGGCTACGGTGCATTCCTTTTCAGCGGCCGGCAAGTCAACCCTTGAGCATCCCGGCCACCAGGGCCGGGGCGGCCTCCAGGGCTTCCCCCAGCTTCTCGGGCTGGCTGCCGCCGGCCTGGGCCATGTCGGGGCGACCTCCCCCCTTGCCGCCGACCCGGGCTGCCAGCTCCCGGATGATCTCCCCGGCATGAAGTCGTTTGCCGACCTCGCCGGTGACGCGCACCAGCAGGGCGGCCTTCCCCTCCGCGGCGCAGCCCAGGATGATCACCCCCTCGGGGAGCTTATCCCGAAGCTGGTCGGAGAGTTCCCTCAGCCCCTTGCCGTCGGTCCCTTCCACCTTGACGGAGAGTACTGGCACCCCTTCGACCTCCCGCACCTGCTCGAGGAGGGAGTCGGAGCGTCCGGAGTTGAGCCTCGCCTGGAGTTTTTCCACCTCCTGCTCGAGTTCCCTCTGGTGCTCGAGGATTTTGTGCAGGCGGGTCTCCAGCTGGGGGCGGTCGCTCTTGACCATGGAGGCGAGGCGGTCGAGGGCCGACTCCTGCTGGCGGACCTGCTCCAGGGCTTTGGCGCCGGTGACAGCCTCGATGCGCCGGACGCCGGCGGCGATGCCTGTCTCCTGCACGATCCTGAACAGGCCGATGTCTCCGGCGGCCTGGGCGTGGGTGCCCCCGCAGAGCTCCATGCTGAAGTCGCCGACCTTGACCACCCGCACCCGCTCGCCGTACTTCTCTCCGAAAAGGGCCGTCGCTCCGGCGGCAATGGCCGCCTCGGCCGTCATCTCCTCGGTTTCCACCCCGCGGTTTTCACGGATGCGCCGGTTCACCTCCGCCTCCACTTGGGCGATCTCCGCGTTGGAGAGGGGGGAGAAGTGGGTGAAGTCGAAGCGCAGCCGCTCGGGGGTGACCAGGGAGCCGGCCTG
>JBFHXN010000185.1:0-5618 GCA_041598955.1 Desulfuromonadales bacterium
ATCCCTTCTGTCCCTTGGCACTTCCCTTGCTGGTAGCAGGGGAAGAAATTTCAAAATGGCGTTTTATTCAAAACCCACCCGAGGAGGAAATCGACCATGAAGACCACGGCAAAGACACTCTCCCTGGCCCTCGGCCTGCTGCTGGCGGCCCTGTTCCTGGCCCCGGCGGGGCCGGCCCTGGCCAAGGAAAGGCTCGCCTTCTCCGGCGGGCCCGAGGGAGGCACCTTCCAGTACTTCTCCAACGGCATCGCCACACGGCTCTCCAAGAACATGCCCGACGTGGAGGTTTCCAACATGGCCTCGGCCGGCTCCGTGGAGAACCTGCGCCGGGTCAACTCGGGAGAGGCCGATTTCGGCATCACCTATTCGGGGGACATCTTCCTCGCCCGGGCCGGCAAGCTCCCCCAGGACCCCAAGAAATATGAGGCCGCCCAGGCCATGGCCTACCTCTACGGGGCCCCGGCCCACCTGGTGGTCCTCGACGGCAGCGGCATCAAAACCGTGGCCGACCTGGCCGGCAAGAAGGTCGCCGTCGGCGGAGCCGGCTCCGGCGCCGCCGCCAGCGCCGAGCGCTTTTTCAGAAGCGTCGGCCTCTGGGAGAAGATGCAGCCCCAGTTCATCGGCTACAGCGAAGCGGTCTCGGCCATGGGGGACAAGCTGATCGATGCCGTCTGGGTCTTCGCCGGCTTCCCCAACTCCTCGGTCATCCAGGCCGCCGCCAGCAACAAGATCAAGATCCTCGACACCGTCGCCGCGGGCCAGAAATCCGGCTTCTTCGACGAGTTCCCCTTCTACACCGAAATCACCATCCCCGCGGGGACCTACAGCGGCGTCGACCAGCCGGTCAAGACCTTCCAGGACAGCGCCCTCTGGATCACGGGCAAGCACGTCAAGGCCCCCCTGATCTACAACTCCCTCAAGGACATCTTCTCCGCCGAGGGGCTCGCCTATATGGTGAAGGTCAAGAGCACCGCCAAGGAGATGTCGGTCAAGGGCGGACTCGAAGGGGTGGTCACCCCGATTCACGAAGGGGCCGAGAAGTTCTGGAAGGAGCAGGGACTCACCATCACCCCGCGGCAGTCGGCCCGCTAGCCGGCGGCCGCCACCCATTCACCCTCCGAACACCGAAGCGGGGCCTCCCGGCCCCGCTTCGGATTGTCGACAAGCGGATTTTCGAGGCTGCTCAAAACCCTTCAGATGCAAGGCGCCCGCCGATCGGGGAGTGAGCCGTAGCGGAAGCTGCGTCGCAGCGACGAGATCAAGGGAAACGAAGCAGATGGGGGTATTTCAGCAGCCTCACCGTAAACCCCTCTCCAAAGCAGGACGACCATGGCCGAAGAGCTGCAAGATGAACTGAAGGACCTCGACCCCGCGGAGCAGGAAAAGCTCAAGAAGCTGTTGGAGAAGGACTCCAGATCCTTCCGCACCCCCACCGGCTTCTGGAAGTGGACCGTCGCCATCCTCGGCGCGGTCATGGTCCTCTTCTATTTCTATTCGGCGGGGCTCCAGGCGGTGGCCACCCAGTACCACAGGGGTGTCTACGTCTTCGCCACCTATGTCCTGGTCTTCCTGCTCTACCCGGCCGGAAAGACCCGCATCCGCTGGGGGATCACCCTGATGCTCGGGGGGATGATCTCCGTCGCCGCGGCCATTTTGCTGCTCTACCCCGACACCGCCGCCTTCCGGGCCCACCTGGGGAGCTTCGGAGAGGCCTGGAGCAGCTCCGGTGCCTCCGCCGCCCTCGCTGCCGCCGGCCAGCTCTGGTGGCTCGCGGCGGGAACCCTCGGGATCGCCGTCGCCCTGATGGCCGCCGACGCCCCGATGATGCGGCGCTGGCCCCACCTGCCGACCCTCTCGGACATCCTCCTGGCCCTCGCCTCCGCCCTGGCCGTCTACTACTGGATCGGCGAATTCGAGGCCCTCAACTACCGGGCCGGCGCGGAGAACGAGCTCGACGCCCTGGTCAGCATCGCAGGCATTCTGCTCTCCCTGGAAGTCTGCCGCCGGGTCCTGGGCTGGTCCATGACCCTGATCGGCATCGCCTTTCTCTGCTACGGCTACTTCGGCCCCCTCTTCCCCGACATCATCGCCCACCGCGGCTTCGGCCTCGAGCGGCTCACCACGGCCCTCTACCTGACCACCAACGGGGTCTTCGGGGTCATGGCCAGCGTCCTGGCGACCTACGTCATCCTCTTCATCTTCTTCGGAGCCTTCCTGCAGAAGTCGGGAGCGGGGAAATTCTTCATCGACCTCCCCATGGCCCTGGCCGGCCGCACCACCGGCGGCCCCGCCAAGGTGGCGGTCATCGCCTCGGCCATGTTCGGCTCGGTTTCGGGCAGCGCCATCGCCAACACCGTCTCCACCGGGGCCTTCACCATCCCCCTGATGAAGAGGGCCGGCTTCCGCCCCCACGTTGCGGGGGCCATCGAACCCTCGGCCTCCATCGGCGGCATGTTCCTCCCCCCCGTCATGGGGGCCGGCGGCTTCCTGATGGCCGAGCTGACCGAGACGAGCTACGCCACCATCATGATGATCTCGGTCTTCCCGGCCCTGCTCTACTTCTTCTCGGTCTTCTGCATGATCCACTTCGAGGCCAAGAAGGAGGGGATCAAGGGGCTCTCCGGAGACGAATTCCCCCACTGGAAAGAGGTCCTGCGAAAGGACTGGTACTTCGCCCTCCCCCTGATCATCATCACCGTCCTGATGATCCTCGGTCGCTCCCCGGGCTTCTCGGCCTTCTGGGCCACGATCTCCTGCGTGGTCATCAGCTGGTTCCGCGCCGAGACCCGCATGGGGATCCGGGAGATCTGGGAGGCCATCCAGACCGGCGCCCGCAACACCCTCATCATCGGCGCCACCCTCGGGGTCATCGGCATCATCGTCGGCACCATCTCCCTCACGGGCATCGGGCTGAAATTCTCCGACATCATCATCTCCGTGGCGGCGGCGAGCAACTCCCTGGTCTGGATCGTCGCCTTCACGGCGCTGGCGGTGGCGGCCCTGGTCTTCATCATGCAGCTCGGCCCCATCGGCCTCCCCAAGACCCTCCGCATCACCCTGATGATCCTCGCCGGGGGGGCCCTCGCGGCCGGAGCGGCCTACTATCTGCCGATGGACGCCTCCAAGCTGCTCACCGCCCTGGTGCTGGTCATGCTCGCCTCCCTGGTCCTGGGAATGGGGGTCCCCGTCACCGCCGCCTACCTGATCACCGCCGTCCTCGCCGTCCCTCCCCTGGGGGACCTGGGGGTCCCGCTGCTCTGCGCCCACATGATCGTCTACTGGTTCAGCCAGGACTCCAACATCACGCCGCCGGTCTGCGTGGCCGCCTACGCCGGGGCCGCCATCGCCGGCTCCGACCCCTGGAAAACGGGCTGGACGAGCTTCAAATACGCCAAGCTCCTCTACGTGGTGCCGGTCCTGATGGCCTTCACCCCGAGCATCCTCTTCCAGGCCAAGACGGTCAACGTGCGCATGCCCGACCTGGAGAGCGACGTCCCCTTCGCCTCCGTGCTCAAGGTCCACGTCCAGCCGGAGGAGAAATTCACCTCGGGGCAGGTGATCGCAACCGTCCTGGTGGACGACCAGCCGGTTGAGATCAAGGCCCGGAAGGAGGGCACGGTCAAGAGCGTCCGCATCGTTGCCGGCGGCATGGTCAGTCCCAAGGACATCATCATCGAGGGGCAGCAGATGGCGACCACGGCCCACATCATCTCCTCCTTCGTCTCGGCGACCCTGGGAACCATCGCCTTCTCCTCCCTGACCATGTTCTTCTGGATCCGCCGCACCACACCCCTCGAATGGATCATCCTGGCCGCGGCCACGGTGCTGCTCTACACCCCCGGCGTGGTGACCGACACAACGGGCCTGGGGCTCGTCGCCCTGGTCTGGTTCATGCAAAAAGCCAAGAACAAGCGGGATCTCGCCGCAGCCGCCGCCTGACACGCCACCGGGAGGGGAATCGCTATGAAAACCATCCGCACCATCCTCTACGCGACCGACTTCTCCGCAAGCTCGGTCCCCGCGGGGGAATACGCCCTCACCCTGGCCCGGATGGCCGGGGCGAGGCTCCACGTGCTGCACGTCATCGGTGAGCTCGCCGACAACCGCCGCAACATGATCCAACCCGAGGCCTTCGATCTCTTCGAGAAGGAGGTGGAGCGCCTGGCCGTCAAGGAGATGGATGCCTTCTGCGCCAGGCATTTCCCGGACGGGGAGAACCTCTCCAGCGAGATCGTCGTCGGGGTCCCCTTTCAGGAGATCCTGCGCCGGGCCGGGAGTCTCCCGGCCGACATGGTGGTGCTGGGGACTCACGGCCGCACCGGCCTGGAGCATGTCCTGGTGGGGAGCACCGCGGAGAGGGTGATGCGCCGCAGCGCCATCCCCGTGCTCACGGTTCGCAGCGAGGAATGATCCCCTTTCGGCCCCGGGAACCGGGCCGCCTTCAAGGAGAATGGAAATGATCTGGAAAAAGGGACTGCGGGGGGCAGGGGCGTGCGTTCTGGCCGCCGTTCTACTGCTGGCGGGGACTGTGCCTGCGCGGGCCGAGAACGCCCACCTGGTCGTGGCCGGCGGCCCCCTGGGGGGCTCCTTCGAGGAGTATGCCGGAGCCTTCGCCGCCTTCCTCAACCGCCGGCTCCCCGGCGTCGAAGTCTCCAGGACCGTCTCGGCCGGATCGGTGGAGAACATCCGTCGCCTCCAGTCCGGAAATGTCGACTTCGCCATCGTCTACGCCGGGGACCTCTTCCTGGCCCGGCAGGGGAAGATCGCCTACGATGCCCGCTCCTACGACCGGGTGCTGGCGGCGGCCTACCTCTACAGCGCCCCCGCCCAGCTGATGGTCCTTCGGGAGGGGCCGGTGCGGGAGGTCTCCGATCTGGCCGGCCGGCGCCTGGCCGTCGGTGCCGCCGGCTCCGGAACGGCCGCCGCCGCCCAGCGCTACTTCAACAGCCTCGGCCTCTGGGACAGCCTCAAACCCGACTTCACCGGATACCAGGAGGCCTTCTCCTCCCTGGGAAACCGCTACGTCGACGGGATCTTTCTCTTCTCGAAGCTTCCCAACCCCACCGCCAGCCAGGCCGCCGAGGCCTACCAGGTGCGCTTTCTCGACCTCGCCACCGCCGCCTGGGGCGCCGACTTTTTCAACCAGTATCCCTTCTTCGTCCCGGCGGTGATCCCCGCCGGAGCCTACCCGGGGGTGGCGACCGACATCGCCACCTTCCAGGACGCCGCCCTGCTGGTGGCGGGCAGCCACGTTCCCGCCGAAACGGTGGGCAAAGTCCTGGCGGAAGTCTTCTCCGCCGAAGGGCGCGCCTGGTTCGACCAGAGACTGGGCGCCGGATCGCTCCCCACGGCCGAATCGGGCCTGCGGCAGGTTCTCACCCCGCTCCACCCCGGGGCGGCGAGTTTCTGGAAAGCCCAGGGGATCAAGCTGCCCAAGAGCCGCTGAGCCAATCAAATCACCTCACCGAAAAGGCCGTTCCGGGGATTATCCCGAGACGGCCTTTTTTTGTGTGACCTCCGAGGGTGCCCCCTTGACCCCGGCACCCATCCCCGCCATATTGTCCTTCTCACATCCAAAGCTGCAAGGTCGACCGCTCCCTCTTCTGGCCCCATTCGCC
>JBFHXN010000186.1:0-5602 GCA_041598955.1 Desulfuromonadales bacterium
CGAGGATATTGACGATGAAGTCCTCCAGCTTGACCAGGGGGCCCAGGCCGGAACTGGAGGCCCCCCCCTGCCCGTCACCCTCGCCCGTGGGCTCCTGCCCGGCCGCCGCTGCCGCAGCCACCGGGACCGAGCGGGCCCCCAGCAGATACCCGGCCACGCCGACGGCGACCGCCAGCAGGATCGCCAGGACGACGATGGGGAGGGTGCTCTTTCCCCCCTTGTCGCTCCCCGAGTTCTCCGCGCTCTTCTTCTCTGCCATGTTTCAAGTCCTCTCTTCTTTCAGGATCGTCAGATGGTGAACCATCGGTTCCCCGGGGCGCATCCGGCATGCCCGGATGCAAGGCACCCGAAATCCCGAGGGATAAGGCTAGAAAGGGAGCTGGTCCCGGGCGTCGATGAGATAGGGGAGCCCCTCCCGGTCGCCGCCGATGCTCTCCAGCACGAACTCCACCCGCCGGTTGCGGGCCATCGCCTCGGGGCCCACCCCCTGGTCGAGGGGGCGCTGGGCGCCATAGCCCACGGCCGAGAGCCTCTCGAGGGGAAGAAGCTCCTCCCCGGCGATGAACTTCAGCACCGACACCGCCCGCCCCACGGAGATGTCCCAGTTGCTCTGCCCCGAGGCAGGGGGGGTGGCGTCCGTATGCCCCTCGATGCGCAGGTTCAGAGGCAGGGTGCGGATCAGCCCGGCGATCTCCCGCAGCACCGGGTAGGCCTCCGGGCGCAGCTCGACCTTGCCCGGCTCGAAGAGGATCGTCTCCTGGATCCGCAGCACCACCGCCCCCCGGTCCTTGACCAGGGTGATGCGATCGTCGATGCGCAGGCGGTTGATCTGGGAGAAGATCCTCTGGTAGAGCCTGCTGGGGAAATCGTCCTGGATCGGCACGAACTCGACGATCTTGGGCTTGGAGAGCTCGGTGCTGCTCCCCCCCTGCATCAGCCCGAAGGCGTCCCGCAGGGATCCCGCGGCGTCCTGGAACTTCATCTGGTCGAGCTGGGCCATGGAGAGCATCAGGACGAAGAAGGTCAGCAGAAGGGTCACCATGTCGCTGAAGGTGACCATCCAGGCCGGGGCTCCCACCGCCTGCTTTTTGGGTTTTTTCACCGCCACGGGGTCAGTCCTTTTTGGAGAAATTGCTCTGCCGCATGGCAGGGGCCAGGAAGGCGTGCAGGCGCTGCTCCATGAGCCGGGGGTTCTCGCCGGCCAGCACACAGCGCATCCCTTCGGAGATCAGGGTCTTGTAGAGGACCTCTTCCTGGGAGCGGTGGCGCAGCTTGCCCGCCAGGGGCATGCAGACGATGTTGGCGATGATCGCCCCGTAGAAGGTGGTGAGCAGGGCCACGGCCATGGCCGGGCCGATGGTGGAGGGGTCGCTCATGGTCTGGAGCATCTGCACCAGGCCGATCAGGGTCCCGATCATCCCCAGGGCCGGGGCGTAGGTCCCCATGGCGATGAAGATCTCGGCCCCCTCCTCGTGCCGCTCCTGGATATATTCGATCTCCTTGTCGAGCATCTCCTTGAGGTCCTCGGCCTCCTGCCCGTCCACCGCCATCTGGATCGACTTGAGGAAGAAGGGATCCTTCACCTCTCCCGTCACCGACTGCAGGGCGAGGATCCCCTCCTTGCGGGCCTTGCCGGCGAAGGTGATGAGCTGGCTCACGGTTTCCCGGGGGCTGTCGATGCGGTGGAAAAAGGCCTTGCGGAGCACCGAAACGGCCCGGAAGACCTCCTTGAAGGGGTAGTGGACCAGGGTCGCACCCACCGTTCCCCCCACCACGATGATCAGGGAGGGGACGTTCACGAAGAGGGTGATCGCCCCTCCGGAGAGGATGGCCAGAACCATCAGGCCGAAGGCGGCGGCAATGCCGATAATCGTAGAGAGATCCATCTTTGGGGCACCTCGCAGATCAAGATGGACGGGAGCCAAGGAGTCATCCCGCCGCTTGCGCAGGGGGTTAGAGCAAAGGGCATGCCAGGGGGGTTGGGAGAAATATTTTCCCTATGTTTTCGGTGACTTGAAGAGTGCTTTCAGGCTGTTTGCGAACAAAAAGAAAGGCCGGGTCCGAAGACCCGGCCTGCGGGAGGTCAATATTTTGACCACCTTACCGCTTGAGGTTGATCAGCTCGGCGAGCATCTCGTCGGTGGTGGTGATGATCTTGGAGCTCGCCTGGAAACCGCGCTGGGTGGTGATCATCCTCACGAACTCCTGGGCCAGGTCGACGTTGGACTGCTCCAGGGCGTTGGTGAAGATCTTTCCGATCCCCGAGCCGGCGGTGCCGACGATGGGAGCCCCCGAGGTGCTGCTCACGGAGAAGCGGTTGTTCCCCTGCTTGATCAGGCCGTTGGGGTTGGTGAATTTGGCCATGGAGATCTGGAAGAGTTCCCGGGGCTCGCCATTGGTGAAGTTGGCAAGGACCTTTCCCTGGTCGTCGACGGTGATGCGGGCCAGGCTCCCGGAAGTGTATCCGTCCTGGTCCTGGGAAATGACCATCGACGGGGTGGCGTACTGGGTGGTGTTCATGGTGAAGCCGATCGCCTGGGCGGGGTTGGCGCCGTTGCTCCAGGGGAGGGTGCCGGCGGGGATGGCCAGGGGGGAGGGGACGGTGCCGGTGAGATTGCCCGCCGAGTCGAAGGTGAGGGTTCCCGTCGCCACCGTCACCGGCCCCGGCGCGCCGCCGATCTCGGCGCCGTCCACCGTGGAGAACCAGCTCCACTGCAGGGGGTTGGTCACGGGGTCGAGCTTGGCGAAGTAGGAGGTCACCAGGTGCGACGCGCCGAGGGAGTCGAAGGTCGTCACGCTGGTGGCGTAGTTGGAGGTGTTGACGGGGTCGGCGATGTTGAAGCCCCCCAGATAGGAAGCCGAGGCGTCGAGGTTGGTGGTCAGGGTGACCCCCGTGGTCGCCCTGGGGGCGCTCAGGGAGATGGGGTCGACCTGGATGTTGGTGAGGTTGCCGATGGGGTTGCCGCTCACATCGAGGGCATACCCCTGCACCAGGAAGCCCTCGGGGTTGACGAACTCCCCGGCGGCGTTGAAACGGAAGGCCCCGGCGCGGGTGTAATCGACGATGGCGGTATAGGGATTCTTGACCATGAAGAACCCCTCCCCCTCGATGGCGAGGTCGGTGTTCTGCTCGGTGTTCTCGAAGGTTCCCTGGATGAAGAGGTTGTCCACCCCAGCCATCTGGACCCCGCGGCCGATCTGGCCGCCGGAGCTGCCTGCGGCGACGCCGGTGGAGAGCAGGTCGGAGAAGAGGGTCCGGCCTCCCTTGAAACCGATGGTGTTGGAGTTGGCGATGTTGTTGCCGATGACGCTCATGGCGTTGCCGTTGGTGGCGAGGCCGCTGATGCCGCTGTAAAACGAACTCGAGAGTCCCATTGTCTTCCTCCGTGGTGGGGCCGCCTCCGTCGGTCGGCGACCCGCGAACCTCCTCCATGAGGACCGGTTCGGCTGGATTGTTTGTGATGAGTTTATTGTCCCAGTCTGATCCAGAGTGCCCTTATTCCCTGCGCTGCCAATAGCCGCTCTGGTTGGTGTAAATCGACCGTTCCCAAGGCTGATCAAAAATGCCTGGATGCAAGGCGCCCGAAATCCCGAGGAATAAGGCGTACCGGAAGGTACGTCGTTGACGAGGGATGAGGGGAACGCAGCAGACGGGCGTTTTTCATCAGCCTCCTAGGCAATGACGGCGCTGTCGATCTGGGTAAAGACATTTCCCTGGAGACTGTCCCGGTCGACAACGGTGACCACCGTCTGGTTCTTCACGCTCACCACCAGGGCTGTGTCGTCGAGCAGGACGAGGGAATCCTTTCCCCCCTTGGCCTCCACGGCGGCCACCGCCGCTTCCACCCGCTGCAGTTCGGCGGGCCCCATGGCGATCCCCCGGCTCTCGATGCGGCTCAGGGCGTGCCGGGAGAAACGGAGCCCCCCTCCCCCCTTGAGCTCCGCGTCGAGCAGGGCCGAAAAGGGAGTCGTTCCCCCCCGGGATTCGGTCCCGCCCCGGGGGGCGGAGGCCGCTCCCGCAGGAGCGAGGGGGCGGGGGAGGATGATGACCGGGTCGCTCACGGCAGGCTCCGAACGGTGGCGACGTCGGCCACGCCGAAGGAGCCCGCGCTGGTCAGAAGGCGGCTCCCCGCGGCGGCGAGATCGACCCCGGTGACGACACCCCGGACCAGGGAGGCGGCGGAGAGGGTGGTCTCGCCCGAGCGGGCCGACACCGTCAGGGCGTAATCCCCGATGGGCAGGGGCCGCCCCGAGGCGTCCCGGCCGTCCCAGGAAAGGAAGTGCTCCCCCGCGCCGAGGGACGGGGCGGGCAGGGCCGCGACGAGCCGGCCCGAGAGATCGCGCACCTGGAGCTGGACCTCGGAGGCCGGCTGCTCGAGCCGGTAGCCGAGACTGACCGGGGAGCCTTCGAGCCGGAAGCTTCCCCCCTGGGAGACCACCTCGCGGCCGATGAGGGAGAGGGCCGAGAGCCGCTCCAGGTCGCCCTGGTTTCCGGCCAGCCGCCCGAGCTGCTCGTTCACCGAGAAGAGCTGCTCGAGGGAACTGAACTCGGAGAGCTGGGAGGTGAATTCGGTCGGGTCGGCCGGGTTCAGGGGATCCTGATGCTGGAGCTGGGCCACCAGCAGCTTCAAAAAGTCATCCTTGCCCATGGACTGGGCGGAGCCGGTGAGGCTGGCGGCGGTTGCGGCGGCGGTTGTGGAGGAGACGCTTGTCATGATTTTGACTCTCTTCCCGAGGCTAGATGTGGAGACTGAGGCCCCTGGCGGACCATCCCGTCGGGTGCGGCCGGAGTGCCTCCTCCCCCGATTTCACAACCTGGACCGCGGCGGCGAACCGGGCCGCGGATCGGGGAGCGAAGGGCGCGGGCTGATCCTGGGATCCCCCTCCCTTGCGCCCCTGGAAGTCGAGGCTGACCTGCAGCTCGTCGAGGCGCAGGCCCTGCTGCTCGAGGGCCTCCCTCAGCCTGGGGATGTGACGCTCGAGAACCTCCTGGGCCTGGACGGTCTGGGTCTGCAGAAAGGCCCGCACCCCGTCCTTCTCCACCCTCAGGTCGAGCTGAACTTCGCCGAGCTCCTCGGGGTAGAGCCTCAGGGTCACCCGCCCCCCTTCCTGCCGTGGCAGAAGGGAGATCCTCCCCGTGACCTGGGCGAGGACATGCTCCTCCAGGCGGGGGGGAAGGGGGAGGGCCGCCGGAGCCTGGGCCTGCGAGGGGGCTGCGGGAGCCGAAGGCTGGGCCAGGGAGAAGGAGGGAGCGACGGAGGCCGTGGCGGCCTCGCCGGTCGTAGGGGCCGGGGCGGGGGAGCCTTCTTCGGAAATCGGAGCCGGTTGGGCCGAGACGGCCTGGGCCTGGGCGGTCGCCGTGGCAACGGCGGGGGGGAGGACCGAAGGCTGCGCCTGAGGCGTGATCCTTGCCTCCCCGGCCGGTACAGCCGTCGCAGCAGGGAGGATGGGTTCGGCTCCCTTGAGATGATCGGTGGGCAATGGGGTCCGGGCCGCTGGGGCGCCTGTGTCTCCGAAAGCTGGAAGAGCTGCCGGTGCCGTGAACCCGGCTGTCGTCGAGCCGTCCCCGGGAGCTCCCGGGAAAACCGCCGCCGCCTCGGAA
>JBFHXN010000187.1:0-5559 GCA_041598955.1 Desulfuromonadales bacterium
CCGTTCCCCAGGACTACCTCGATCAGCTCGCCCTCGGGGGGCGGCTGGTGATTCCCGTCGGAGACCTGGGGAGCCAGGTGCTCAAGAGGGTGACCCGCCTGGGGGAGAGCCGCTTTCACGAAGAGGATCTGCTGGGTTGCCGTTTCGTCCCCCTGATCGGCCAGAGCGGATGGCCCGAGAACGGAACCTGACCCATGCGTCTGCTGCGCTCCCTCTATGACTGGGTCCTGCACTGGGCCCACACCCCCTACGGGGTGCCCGCCCTTTTCCTGCTCGCCCTGGCGGAAGCCTCCTTTTTTCCCGTCCCCCCGGATGTTCTCCTCATCGCCCTGGCGTTGGCGCTGCCTGCCCATGCCTTCCGCTACGCCCTGGTCGCCTCTCTCGGATCGGTTCTGGGGGGGATGGCCGGCTACGGCATAGGCCATGGGCTCTGGGGCGGGTTGGAGGAGTTCTTCTTCACCTATGTCCCCGGGTTCACGGCGGCCGGCTTTGAGAGGGTGCAGGACCTTTTCCGGCAATACGATTTCTGGACGGTCTTCACCGCAGGCTTTACGCCGATCCCCTACAAGATCATCACCATCGGGGCGGGAGTCTTCGAAATCAACCTGGCGGTTTTCGTCCTGGCATCGGTGATCAGCCGCAGCCTCCGTTTCTATCTTGTGGCCTGGCTGATTCACCGCTACGGGGTCCCGGTCCGGGCCTTCATCGAGCGGTATTTCAACCTGCTCAGCCTGATATTCATGGTCCTGCTCATCGGCGGGTTCCTGGTTCTCAAAATGCTTTTCTAAAGGGAACGTTTTTCGTATCCCAAACCATCGACAGTGGTTGACGGGCGGGCCCCGGTTTCGGTAACGTAGGCGCTACGGTCAACGGCGAACCAACTGACACCGCGGAGAGCAGCATGGCGTTGCGGTCTCTCATCATCTTGGCCCTCCTGGGGCTGACCCTTTCTGCCTGCCAGGCCAGGCACGGTGTTTACCACACCGTGCAGAAGGGGCAGACCCTCTACCGCATCAGCCAGGATTACGGGGTCGACGAAAAGTACCTCGCCCGGATCAACGGCATCGACGACCCGACGAGCCTCCAGGTCGGAAAGGTCCTCTTCATCCCCGGCGCCGACCAGCCCCTCGAGGTCCCCTCCACGGTGGGGATGGCCCCGAGCCCCCCTGATCCTCCCCGGGTGGTCGCCGCCCCGCCTTCCTCCCCCCTCCCGGCTCCACCTGCCCGAATCGCCCCGGCGACTCCTTCACCGCTCCCCCCTTCGAAGCCCCAGGCCGCCCCCAGACCCGATCCCCCCCCCAGGGCGGCCCCGGCTCCCTCCGTCGCATCCCGGCCATCCCCCAGCCGGGCCCCGGTCAAGGGAAAATTCGAATGGCCTCTGCGCGGCACCATTCTCAAGTGCTTCTCGGAGAAGAGTTCCGATCCCTGCAAGGGGCTGGAGATTTCCGCCTCCCGTGGCAGTGCCGTCAAGGCTGCCGCGGCCGGCAGCGTAATCTACAGCGGGGACGGCATCCGGGGATACGGCAACCTCATCATCCTGAAGCACGACGATTCCTTTTTCACCGTCTACGGCTACAACGATCGCAATCTCGTTTCCAGCGGCACCTTCGTCAGCAAGGGGGAAAAAATCGCCCTTTCCGGGGCGCCTCCCGGGGGAGGACAGCCTCGACTTCATTTCGAGATCCGGCAGGGGAAGCAGTCCGTAGACCCTACTTTTTACTTGCCTTAGGCAGGGGGTTCCCATAGACTCCAAACGGTATTTTACTGGGCAAACCGAGGGGAGGATCCCGTCCGATGGATGAAACCTTCGAAGAATCCGAAGAGTTCGGCTACGCCGAAGACGAGCAGGAAGAGTTCGACTCCGATGAGTCCGATGAGTCCGAAGGGGACTCCGACGACGAGGAGGAGGTCGAAGAGGAGAAAGAAGAGAAGGAAGAGCGCGCCGCCTACGACGATCATTCCGACGACGCCATCAAGCACTACCTGCGTGAAATCCAGCGCACCACCCTCCTGACGGCCGAGCAGGAGCGGGAGTTGGCTCTGAAGATCTCCCAGGGTGACATGGCCGCCCGTGACCGGATGATCGAGTCCAACCTGCGTCTGGTCGTCAAGATCGCAAAACGATACATGAACCGGGGGCTCCCCTTTCTCGATCTCATCGAGGAGGGGAACATGGGCCTGATCAAGGCCGTGGAGCGCTTCAAGCTCAGCAAGGAGTGCCGCTTCTCCACCTACGGCACCTGGTGGATCCGGCAGTCCATCGAGCGGGCGCTGGTCAACCAGAGCCGGACCATCCGCCTTCCCGTTCACGTCTCCGACGACATCAACAAGCTGGTCAAGATCACCCGGGAGCTGGTGCACAAGCTCAGCCGGGAACCCCAGGCCAAGGAGGTGGCCGAGGTCATGGGGGTGGAGCCCGCCTACGTGCGGCGGCTGCTCACCCTGGTCAAGAAGACCTACTCCATCGAGCATCCCATGGGGGAGAGCAACGATTACAGCCTCATGGATACCATCGAGGACACCAATTCGGTCGATCCCTCCGCGCTGATCGAAGCCCTCGACAAGTTCGACCATGTGGAAGAGTGGCTCCAGACGCTCTCTGAAAGCGAGAGGGAAATCCTGACGTTGCGCTTCGGGCTGGAGGATCGCGATCCCCAGACCCTCGACACCATCGGACGGCGCTTCGGGGTGACCCGGGAGCGGATCCGGCAGATCGAAGCCAAGAGTTTGGAGAAGCTGCGCAAGATCATGGAAGAGAAAGACTATCGCACCGCCAACCTGGAGGGGGCTCCCTGAGGGGAGGCCGATCCTCCTCACACGGAGAGTTTCCTTGGAAGAACTCAAGCAGGCCATTCGAGACATCCCCGATTTCCCGAAGAAGGGGATCGTTTTCAAGGACATCACCACCCTTCTGTCCAACGGGCGCAGCTTTCACCGCATGATCGACCTGATCGCCCACCGCTACCTGGGGGAGAAGATCGACCAGGTGGTGGGGGTCGAAGCCCGAGGCTTCATCCTCGGCTCGGCCCTGGCCTACAAGCTCGGTGCCGGCATCACCCTGGTGCGCAAATCGGGCAAGCTTCCCTACAAGACCCGCAGCAAGACCTATGATCTCGAATACGGCACCGACACCCTGGAGATTCACGAGGATGCCTTCAAGCCCGGATCCCGGGTCGTCGTCGCCGACGATCTGCTGGCGACGGGAGGGACCGTCCGGGCCGTTCTCGACCTGATCGGGGACTTCGACGGGGTCGAGGTGGTCGAGTGCGCCTTCATGGCCGAACTCGAGTTCCTCAACGGCCGTAAAAGACTCGCCGAGTCGAAGGTCTTCAGCCTCCTCAAGTTCTAGGCCGGGGATATGGCGATCCTGTCGTTCCTGCAAAAGGGTTGCAAAAACGCTTCGTCCGGGGTATAAAAGCTCCCCCTTGGGCCCCGTAGCTCAGCAGGATAGAGCAACCGCCTCCTAAGCGGTAGGTCGTGCGTTCGAATCGCGCCGGGGCCGCCATAGAAAACAGAGGCCCGCACTCTCATGAGTGCGGGCCTCTGTTGTTTTTGGAAAAGTAAAAAGGCCGGGCCCTTTCGGACCCGGCCTTTTTACAACTGCAGGACGCGGAGACTTATTTCGCTTCGGCAGCCTGGGGGGCGGGGGCAGCCTGGCCCTCGACGGCGGGAGCAGCCTGGTCTTCAACGGCCGGGGCGGCCTGGCCTTCAGCCACGGGAGCGGCGGGAGCCTGCTGCTCGGTGGTGGCGGGCGCGACAGGAGCGGCTTCTTTCTTCTCGCAACCGGCGGTCAGGGCGAGGGCAAGGATCAGGGCGGCGAGGATGGTCGCTTTTTTCATGGTGTCAAATCTCCTGTGTGTCTTTTGGTGTAAGGGGTTAAGTTCTGGATCGGACGGACGTCTCTATTACGGGATGACATGAGGACTGGTAGGGTATTCAAGGGATACCCGGTTCTTTCCTCCCTTGTTGGTTGGTATTGGCCGTACCAGGGTTCCCTGCGCCCCGAATGTTCCTGCCCGATGGCGGGATGGATCGGGAGGAGGGTCGGGTTGCGGATCGCACCCCCTGGCGGACCCAAGTGGTCCGGTGGAGCAACGGTGCGGGATAATATACCTCGTTTGGGAAAAAGCAATGGATTTCTTTTCTCTTTTCCAGTACCGCCAAATTACCGCATTCTTCCGGCATTCGGCGACCCCCTGCCGCATTTGCGGGCGTTGCCGTGGAACATAGGCCGTGGAACATTCTGCCAGACCGGGGGCGGGGGCCTTGGGAGGGGAGGATGTTTCGATGGGCTTCCTTATTGCAGAACGCTCTATAAGTTTGAAAAAATTTCATGGGAGTAGTAAGGTTAAAAAATTGGAATATTCCGCGCCGGAAATAAACGGATCAATCGATTGTTACGACACAACGCAGGGGACGGACATGGACCGAAGGGATCGGGAGGAGCTCGAGAGGTTTCGCAGCCGGGGGCGCAGGGCGCTCACCCTGCTCTTTGTCCTCTGGACCGTCCTTATCGCGGTCTCCTTGGCCTGGAACGTACGAGTCACCTTGACCAACCTCAAGGAGTCGGCCCTCATCCAGGCCAAGGCCATCGCCGACAAGGACGTTCTTTACCGCCGCTGGGCCTCCTCCCTCGGTGGACTCTATGTGAACACCGTCCGGGGCGTCGAGCCCAACCCCTATCTCGCGGGACATCCCGACCGTGACCTCGTGGTCCGCTCCGACATCCATCTCACCCTGGTCAACCCCGAATACATGAGTCGGATGGTGGCGGATCTTCAGGAGCAAAGCGTCGGGATCAAGACCCACATGACCAGCCTGGAGCCGATCAATCCCGCCAATGCGCCCGACTTCTGGGAGCGCCGGGCCCTCCAGGGGATTCAGGGTGCGGGGAGCGACGTTCATTCCGTGGAAGAACTCGACGGGGAGCGTTACATGCGTCTGATGGTCCCCCTGATCAGCGAGGAGGGGTGCCTGGAGTGTCACGCACCGCAGGGCTACGCCGCCGGGGACGTCTGCGGGGGGCTGAGCGTCCTCATCCCCCTCTCTCCCCTCTACGGCCAGGCGCGACACGACCTGCTGGCCCATTCCCTCACCCATGCCATCATCTGGCTCATCGGCATGTTCGGCATCGGGATGGCCCACAGCAAACACCAGAGAGCCGACCTCGCCCGCAGGCGCACCGAGTGGGAGCTGAAGCTGGCCAAGGAGTCGGCCGAGTCGGCCAACCGGGCCAAGAGCGAATTCCTGGCCAACATGAGCCACGAGATCCGCACGCCGATGAACGCCATTATCGGCATGACGGAGTTGACCCTGGAGACCGAGCTCAGCAAGGACCAGCGGGAATACCTCGACATGGTGCAGGTCTCGGCCGATTCCTTGCTCAAGGTGATCAACGATATCCTCGACTTTTCCAAGATCGAGGCCGGCATGCTCGACTTCGAGGAGATTCCCTTCGACCTGCGCGAGGTGGTCGAGAAAACGGTTCTGGCCCTGGCCCTGAGGGCCCACCAGAAGGGGCTCGAAATCGTCTGCCGGATTGCCCCGGAGGTGCCGGCC